>CANQYA010000124.1 GCA_947627965.1 uncultured Bacilli bacterium | reverse complement strand
TAATACCACCTGTTATCGATATAGATAAGTTAAGTGATAATGTTTTAAATATTACTGAGCAATATTATAACAACGAAATAACTATTGACGAGTATCAAGATAAGACTAATGACTTAAATTATGATTTATCAAAAGCAACATATTTATCAACAATTGCAGGAATTGTTATTTATATACTTTACTTTGTAGTATTTCAAGCATATAATAATGGTCAAACCATTGGCAAAAAAATATTAAAATTACAAGTTTTAAAAACAAATGGTAGTGCACCTGATATAAATAGTCTTGTAAAAAGATGTTTAATACCATATGGAATATTAGTTAATATTATATTATTAATATTGTTATTGGTTCTTAATAAAAGTACATATATTACTACTACTAATATTATTAATAATATTCATTTTATGATAATATTTGTATCAATTATCTTTATGTTTGTTAAAGGTAGAGGTATACATGATTATTTAGCAGGAACTAAAGTAGAAAAAATTTAAGAGGTGAGAGAATGCGAGATTTTTCAGAACAAGAAATAGTAAGAAGAAATAAAATTAATGAAATAAGAAAAGTATGTAACCCATATCCTGAAAGATATGAGGTTACTCATAGTTTAAAAGAAGCATCTTCCTTAGAAGATGGTGTTAGTGATGTAAGCGTAGCTGGAAGAATAGTTTTTATAAGACAAATGGGTAAAATGAGTTTTGTAAAAATAAGAGATATTGAAAGTGATTTACAATTATCAATTAAAATAGATTTAGTTGGTGAAGAAAAATATCAATTTTTTAAAGATAATATTGATGTTGGGGATTTTATAGGAGCTAAGGGAGAAATATTTACTACTCATACTGGAGAAAAAACTTTAAGAGCAAGTGATTTTGAATTTCTAGGTAAAGCTTTAAAACCACTTCCTGAGAAGTTTCATGGTTTAACTGATCCTGAATTATGTTATAGAAATAGATATGTCGATATGATTATGAATGAAGATACTCGTAAACGCTTTTTAACAAGAATTAATTTTGTTAAAGAATTACGAAATTATTTAAATGATTTAGGTTATTATGAAATAGAAACACCTATTTTAAATAATAAACCAAGTGGAGCAGTAGCAAGACCATTTAAGTCACATCATAACGCTTTAGATTTAGATGTTTATCTTCGTATCGCACCTGAAACATACATGAAAAGAGCTGTTATAGCTGGAATACCTAAAGTATACGAAATAGCTAGATGCTTTAGGAATGAAGGAATGGATGCTACTCACTTACAAGATTTTACAATGATTGAATGTTATCAAGCTTATTATAATTATAAAGATAATATGAAATTAATCCAAAATATGTTACAGACAATAATTATGAAATTATATGGAACATTAAAAATACAAGTAGGAGATAAAGAAGTAGATTTAAGTGGGGATTGGAAGACAGTAACTTTTAGAGAATTAATTTTAAAATATTCAGGAATAGATATAGAAGAATATAATACTAAAGAAAAATTATTACAAAAAATTATTGAGGAAAAGATAGAATTAGATAGTGAGACACCAATAGAGAATTTAGGATTTGGTAATTTAGTAGATTATTTATATAAAAAAGTAGCAAGACCTAATATTATTGGACCTGTATATTTAACAGAGCATCCTATTAGTTTATCACCTTTAGCAAGAGCTAATGACGAAAGAAAAGAAATAACGGATAGATTTCAATTAATTATTAATGGTGCTGAAATCGTTAATGGTTTCTCAGAATTAGTTGATCCACAAGAACAAGAAAAAAGATTACAAGAACAAGCTAAATTAAAAGCCAATGGTGATGAAGAAGCTATGGATATGGATTATGATTATATTGGAGCTATGGAATACGGTATGCCACCAATATCAGGTTGGGGAATGGGAATAGATAGATTAATACAATTATTAACTAATAGTGAAAATATTAAAGATGTAGTATTATTCCCATTAATGCGTCCTTTAGATTAAATAAAGAGTTAATTGCATATAATTATTATAGATTTTATGGGCAATTAACTTTTTTCTTATGTGAAATTTATCATAAAATCTTGTTTTTGTTTTAAATTATTGTATAATTAAATACAGGAGGTAGTTATGAAAAAATATAGTTTATTTAAAACAATTGGGATTACAATCTTAGTAGCAGTAATTTTAACGTGGATTTTTCCTATTACCTATTTTGGGTATGATATTGTAGAAGAAGCACGTGAACAAATTGGTATTTTTGATTTTATAAGTATGGGTCCGACAACATTTTACTATTTTGGAAATCTAATATTCTATATTTTAGCTGTAGGAGGATTTTATGGAATTCTTTATAAAACTAATGGATATAGAAACTTACTAGATAAAATAGTAGAAAAATTTAAAGGAAAAGAAATTATATTTATTAGTGCTGTAATAATTGTATTTGCTTTATTAGCATCAATGGCTGGTTTATCAACAGCATTATTATTCTTGTTCCCATTCATTATACAAATAATTATACTTATGGGATATA
>CANQYA010000123.1 GCA_947627965.1 uncultured Bacilli bacterium | reverse complement strand
ACGTTAATTTAGCTATTATACCTGACTATATCGAAGATAAAATATTAAATCAAATTAATAAAAGTTTAAATTTAAGTAAATATGGTAACGGTATAGCATTTACAATACCAATAATAAGTGCGAATAAGTATTTAGTAGATGGTTTTGAGGATAAAAAAAGTGAGAAGAAGGTTGATAATATGCAAGAACAAATTAAATATCATTTAATTATTACAATCGTTTTAGAAGGTAACCTAAATAAAGTAATGGATGCTGCTAAAAGAGTAGGAGCTCAAGGTGGAACAGTTATTAGAGGTAGAGGTTTAGGTAATAAAGAAGCTCAAAAAATATTTGGTTTTGAAATAGAACCAGGGAGAGAACTTGTTTTAAATATTGTCGAAGATAAAATAAAAAATAAAGTTATGGAAGAAATAACTAAAGAAGTAGGAATTAAGACACCTAGTAAAGGAGTATGTATTTCAATACCAGTCGATAATGCTATAGGTATAAAATAAAGATTAAGAAAAACAAATCATTGTTTCCATTTTATGATTTGTTTTTTAATTTACGATATATATAATTTCTTATTAAACGATAAACAATTCTAATATGAGCATAAGTAAAAGTATAAGTATATAAGTCTTTTAATACATCTTCTTCTTTTGAAAATAAATCAGATCTAACAATATATTGATTTTTAAAACTTAAAACTTTTAATAATTTTAAATTATTATAGGTAACAACATCATATCTTTTTTTAACTTCACTACAGTTAAATAATTTACAAGCTAAATTTTTAGTAGAACAACCTTTATTAGTTTGATATAAACATTTGCGGCAACAGCCATTACAACTTTTCTTTTTTAATTTTCTTTGCGTATAACATTTATTATTTTTAAAACCACATATATTAATATCTTTAAATTTATCGTCAATAATTTTACAAGATTTTGTATATATATAATTTATTCTTTTTCTTCTATTTTTTATATTTAATGCCTCTATTATATAGTTAATATCTTGAATATTAGTATTATTTTTATTTATAAAACAAGTATTATAATAAAAAAACGTTTTATAATATTTTAATTTTTTTAAGAATTTAAGATAGTCGTTTAAATTATTAATTACAATTTCTTTCTTTTTCATACTACACCCATTATTTTTGTTTATTATAACATAAATATTTATAAATTTAATATTATTTAACTAATAAAATTGATATAATTAAGAGGGATATTTAATAAAGGAATGGTAGTAATATGGAAAATGAAGTTATGAATTATTTTTTATTGTTTATGATTTATTCTTTTTTAGGGTGGTTAATGGAAGTATTAGTAACTTTAGTTCGTAAAAGGAAATTTGTTAATCGTGGTTTCTTAATCGGACCATACTGTCCTATATATGGATATGGGGTATTAGGAATATTAACTTTAATCGGTAAGAATAATAATGATATATTATCAGTCTTTTTAAAGTCAATTTTAATTTGTTCTTTATTAGAATATTTAACTTCTTATTTAATGGAAAAAATATTTAAAGCTAGATGGTGGGATTATTCAAAGAAAAAATTTAATATTAATGGGCGTATTTGTTTAGAAACAATGATGCCTTTTGGTATTTTAGGAACAATTTGCTTTTATATATTAAATCCTTTTTTCTTAAAAAATATAAATTCTATTAACAATAATTTTAAAATTATATTATGTATTTGTTTAGCTATTGCTTTTATTATTGATAATATTATTTCATTTAATGTAATGAATAAAATAAAAATAAATATTAATTTACAAAGGATGGATGATACCGAAAAAATACGTGAAGATGTGATTAAATGGATAGAAAATAATTCAAGACTTTATCAACATATAAAAAATGCTTATCCTAATTTTAAAATAAGGAAATTAGGAAAAAATAAACAATAATTTTAAATTGTAAAAAGATTAGGTGAATGATATAATGTATTATGTAGGATAGTATATTCGGAGATGATAAGGAATGAATAAGAAATTAGTGATAATATCTATGTGTATTGCAATAATTGTTATGACTATAGGGTATTCAGCATTTGTATCAAATATAAAAATAAATGGAACAGCTAATGTTACTAGTACTTGGAATATATTATTTACTAAAATTGAACAAGTATCTATAAAAGGAGGAGCAGTAGAAAAAACACCTCCTGAAGCAACAGGAACTTTAGCAACCTTTGATATAGGATTAATTTCTCCAGGAGACGAAATAGTTTATCAAATAACAGTAGAAAATAAAGGAAGTTTAAATGCGATTATCAATAAGATAAATGCAACACAACTTGGAAGTGACGCAATAGAATTTATAATAGAAGGAATAAAAGAGGGCGATAAATTACCACATGGAGAGAAGACAACATTTACAGTAACTATCAAATTTAAAGAAGAAGTAACAAAAGACCCTAATCTAAAAGATAATGAATTACAAATAGATATAACTTATGTACAAGATTTAAGTGATAAAGAACAAAAAGATCCAAGTATTATTCCAACAAGATTATCACAAAAGATACTTTATGATAATGAAGAAAAAGCAGATACTGGTATTAATTTTGGAGAGATA
>CANQYA010000122.1 GCA_947627965.1 uncultured Bacilli bacterium | reverse complement strand
ATTATGAAGAATAATATATTCGGAGATGGTAAGGAATGAATAAAAAAATAATAATACTATCTATGTGTATAGCAATATTTATTATGATTATAGGATACTCAGCATTTATTTCTAATATAAAAATAAATGGTACAGCTAATATTACTAGTACTTGGAATATTTTGTTTACTAAGATTGAACAGAAATCTAAAACAGATGGGGTAATAGTAAAAGAAGAACCTAAGGCATCAGGAACCCTAGCTACTTTCAATGTTGCCTTTACTAAACCGGGAGATAGTATTGTCTATCAAATAACAGTAGAGAATAAAGGAAGTTTAAATGCCGTTATAGATAATATCAAAGCTAGTAATTATGATAACAAAGCTTTATATTTTGATATAGAAGGAATCAAAAATGGAGATAAGTTAGAACACGGTAAAAGTATGACTTTTACTGTAACAATAAAATATAATGAAAATACTGATATTTTAGATATGTTATTTGATGAGTTGGTAGTTGATATAACTTATGTCCAAGATTTAGGACAAGATATACCTAATGAAGATTTAGAAATAGAAGGACCTGTCTTAACGCAAGTAACAAGTAAAGATAATATAATATTAGAAGATAGTGTAGGAAAAGCTATATCTAATTATTTAATATATGGTAATAGTATTCAAAATGGGATACCTGCACCTGGTAATTATGTAGGGATAAATTCCTTTGGTGAAAGTAATACAATAACTATAGAAAATTTATCAAATAAAAAGAAAGTTATAATTGATTTAACTGATCATGAACCATTACGAAAAATTGGAGATATAGCAGACTATATTGATTATGCCAATCAAAGAATAGTAAGAAATGTAGGTATGTATACTTTTACTGGTAAAGAAGGCTGGTGGGCAAATAAAGAGACTAATGGGTCTCCGAATTATTTTATAAGTCAAGAAAATTTTGCTAAAATTAATGGAGGTAATAATTGTAAGAAAGGGATTACTGCTCCTTTATTATCAACCCTTTTTCCATATACTAATTTAGGTACTGATGATTATCATAATAGAAAAGGTAATAGTATTTATGGTTATTATGATTATAGTGCTTGTTTTATCATAACAAATGAGTTTGAAACTAATGAGGAGTGGGCTCAATACCTGAAAGACCAAGCTCAAAAAGGAGAACCTTTAACTATACTATATGCACTAGAGACACCAATATATGAACCAATTACATTACCAATAATATATACTGATACTGGTAATAATAAACTTAATATAAATAGTAATATATCTGTTAGTAAAGTAATAATTGATTATTATAAGAAAAGATCCTAAATACAAGTTAAAAATATTACTTGTATTTTTTATTTTATATAGTATACTTATAAAAGTATTAAACAGTTTATTTATGAGGTTTATTATGAAATTTAAAATAGGTAATATTACTATAAAAAATCAAGTTGTTTTAGCACCTATGGCTGGTATATCTAATCCTGCCTATATAAAAATTTGTGAAGAAATGGGTATTGGGTATGCTGTTACGGAATTAATAAGTGCTGAAGCAATTGTTAGAAATAATAAAAAAACATTTGATATGCTAAAGGGTATGGAACAGTTAAATATACCTGTTGCTGTTCAATTATTTGGTTCTAATCCTGTAACTTTAGCTAAAGCATCTAAAATATTAGTCGACTTATATCGTGTTAAATTAATTGATATTAATATGGGGTGTCCTGTTCCTAAAGTTGCTATTAGAGCTAAAGCAGGTTCTTATCTATTAAAAGAACCCGAAAAAATAAAAGAAATAGTAAGTACTGTTGTTGGAGCAGTATCAGTACCAGTTACGGTAAAAATAAGAAGTGGTTGGGATCAAACAAGTATTAATGCTAAAGAAGTAGCTAAAATTTGTGAAGAAGCAGGAGCTAGTGCTATATGTATACATGCTCGTACAAGAAGTCAAGGCTATTCCGGTAAAGCTGATTGGAACGTTATTAAAGAAGTTAAAGAAGCAGTTTCTATACCAGTAATAGGTAATGGTGATATAAAAGATATTTATAGTGCTAAAAGAATGCTTGATGAGACTAATTGTGATGCTATTATGATTGGTCGAGCTGTATTAGGAAATCCTTGGTTAATAAAAGATATTGTGAATTATTTAGAAAATGGTACTTTACCTAAACAAGTATTACCTATTGAAAAAATAGATATGTGTCTTAAACATTTTAATTATTTACTTGATATAAAAAATACAAAAGTAGCTATTTTAGAAATGCGTAATCATATCGCGTGGTATTTAAAAGGATTACCAAATGGTAACGAAATAAAAAATAAAATATATCTATGTAAGGAAATTAATGATATAATTAATATATTAATTGAATATAGAAAAACCTTAGAGGAGGAAGAAATATGAATATATCAATAAAAAGAATAGGGGCATTTTTAATAGATTGTCTTATATTATTTATTGCTAGTACGTTTATTAATGCATTTATTAATTATATAATACCACCTGTTATCGATAGAGATAAGTTAAGTGATAATGTTTTAAATATTACTGAGCAATATTATAACAACGAAATAACTATTGACGAGTATCAA
>CANQYA010000121.1 GCA_947627965.1 uncultured Bacilli bacterium | reverse complement strand
TTTATTAAAAATATCCCTATGATTTAATTCAAAATTAAATTTGCTCTGATTTTTTTCGTAAAAAACCGAAACTCAAAATAATACTGATATTTACGTATCGCTTTTTTTGTGATATATTATTTACATAATAAGAGGTGACTAAGATGTATGCTGATTTAATTATTGTTTTAATATTATTGGGAATAGTAGTTTTTTTCTTTAGAAGATTTTCTAGTTTTGTATATGCAACTGCTATTATTGATATTTTTTTAAGAATATTATCTTTTATCAAATATAATGTTGATGTACCAGAATTGAAAAGTCTTATTGGAAAATATTTCCCTGAATCTATTGCGGGTATAATTAACAGTTATACTAGTGGTGTCTTTAATGTAATTATTATGTGGGCATATGTTATAATTTATGCTATATTCTTAGGGTATATTGTTAAATACTTTATTTATAAAAGAAAATAAAAATTTTTATATGTTAGAGATTTCTTGGAAAAGTAAAAAGGTAAAAAAATAGCTCTTTTGAGAAAGAATAATCCTATAACGGAAATACTAAAGATTTTAGATTTGGGTATTATTTTATAAATTATTTTGTTCTTTTGAACTAAAAAGCCATAATAAGCATAAATTAAAATGAGGAGGAATATTATGGCTAGTTTTAAAGAAATAGTTACTAAAGCAGTAATAGGAAAAGGAAAGAAAACATTTACTACCACTTCGAGTGTTGTTCCTAATTGCGAAGCTACAACTATTTTAGGGTGTTGGGTAATTAATCATAATTTTAAAGGATATAAAAGTGGTGATGATGTTACTATTGAAGGTAGTTATGATATTAATATTTGGTATTCTTGCCAAAATGATACTAAAACTGAGGTAGTAAATAAAACAGATACTTACAAAGAAGTAGTTAAAGTTCCTAGAAAAAATACCACTAACATATCAGGGGAAGAAGAAATTATTGTCCGTAGTTTAAAACAACCTAGTTGTACTAAAGTAGAAATCGTTGATGGTAAAATTAATTATACGATTGAAAAAGAATTAGGAATTGAAATAGTAGGGGATACTAAAGTTAAAATTGCTATTGATGAAAACGAAGACGAATGGGATTTAATCGAAGACGAAGTAAATACAGAAGAAGTTAAAAAGCAAATCGATGAAGAAGTACAAGAAGATTTTTTAAATTAAGAGTTTCAGATTGAGTGATATTTGATAGTAAAAACCAAAATTCACTCTTTTTTTCTGAAATGAATATAAAACTAAAATTATTAATAGACTAGGGTTCTTAAATTAAAAACTTTTTCGTTAGACAAAAAGTAATAGTTATAATATAATGTTCATAGGTGATTTATAATGGACAATAAATTAAAAATAATTTTTATGGGTACGCCTTCTTTTAGTGTTCCTGTTTTAGAGGGATTAATTGATAATTACGATGTCATTATGGTTGTAACTCAACCTGATAAAGAAGTAGGAAGAAAACACGAAATAAAGTATTCATCAGTTAAAGAGGTAGCACTTTCTCATAATATTAAAGTTTTTCAACCAGAGAAAATAAGAAATGATTATGAACCTATCGTATCTTTAAAACCCGATTTAATTATAACTTGTGCATACGGTCAAATAATCCCTAAAGTTTTATTGGAATTACCTAAATACGGGTGCATTAATGTTCATGCATCATTACTTCCTAAATATAGAGGGGGTTCACCTTTACATCGTGTTATTTTAAATGGCGAAAGTAAAACAGGTATTACTATTATGTATATGGATGAACATATGGATACAGGAGATATAATAGCAAGTAAGGAAATATTGATTGGTAATAATGATACCGTAGGGGATATTCATGATAAATTAAGTATTATTGGTAAAGATTTATTACTAGCAACTATTCCCAACATTGTAAAAGGTAATGTTAATCCAATTAAACAAGATGATGCTTTAGCTACATATGCTCCTAATATTACAAGAGAAGACGAATTAATTGATTTTAATAAAAAAGCTTTAGAAATATATAATCAAATAAGGGGATTAAATCCTTTCCCTGTAGCGTATGCTACACTAGATGGAAAAGTTATTAAAATATATTCTGCCCGTATAAAGGAAAATATTTATACTGATAAAAAGAATGGTGAAATAGTAAGAATATATGATGATGGTATAGGTGTATCAACTATGGATTGTGAAATAATTATTACCGAAATAAAAGTTGAAGGTAAAAAGAAAATGGCAGTAAAAGATTTCTTAAATGGTATTAATAAAGAAGAATTAATAGGTAAAGTATTTAATGAGGATTAATATGGAACAAGAAAATAAAAAATTTAATTTAAAAGAACTTATTTATAATAAAAGATATCGTTCTATTATCATATTAGTTTTTTATGCTATTTTTTTTGTTGTCCTTATATCTTTTATGAATACTAATAGAAGTAATGAATTAGAAAATGTTACTACGCATGACGTATTAAAAGGATTTGAACTTATTTATAACAATAATTTTGCTTATAAATATACAGTTGAACTTGATAATAAAGTTATTACTTACGATGGTAAAAAGAATAAGTTAAAAGAACAATTTAAGGTTAGTGATGGTTCTA
>CANQYA010000120.1 GCA_947627965.1 uncultured Bacilli bacterium | reverse complement strand
TTATAAAAAAGTTTATTATATTCTTTTTGAAAAAGAGTATTATTTTTTAACATGTATGGTAAATATTTTATTTTATTAAATTTGATAACTGTATTATAAAATTTAATAACTATACTTTTAATAAATTTCTTTATATTTTGCTTGCTATCTATTTTATCAATATGACAACAAACATAAATTCCGTTAAGTATTCTTAAGATTAATTTATTTTTTCTAACAGCAATAGTTTTTTCGGTATTGTCAACCGTCAACGTAACTTTAACTATTTTTATTTTATTATTTAATAAAGTATTATTAACAAAATGACCCGTATCTTTACTATAAAAAGTACTAGATAATAATTTATCATTGCCATATACTTTTAAAGTAGCATCTTCTTTTTCCAAACACCCTACAACAGTAATTTGAGGATGGATTATCCCACTTATAGAACTAGAATAAATTCCAACTTTGTAATTCATACTATCACCTTCAACAACAATTATAATATAACAAAAAAAGCTATTAATAACAAGAATTAATAACTTTTTTATCCTTTATTTTGATATGATAATTTAATTACTTCATACAATTTATTATTTTTATTACTTAATCTATTATCGATACTTTCCAACAATTGTTGATATATGGTTTTAATATCTTCTTGGTTTTTACCAAAGCATTCATAATATAAGTATTTTAATTTATCAATATTACCTTTATTATAACAGTCTTGTATTTCAATTTTTAATAAATGACTTACTTCTTTTTCGTATCTAGTCATAAATGGTTGAAGTTTTTTCTTTTCCAATTTATTTATTGTTATAGAAGTTTCCACAACTTTATTAGATAACATTAAAACATCATTTTCTTCGTCAAGCAATAAGCCACTTCTAAATAAAGTTTTACCTTCTTCGTTAAACTCGATAGCAAGAACTCTAATACCATCACTAAATAAAGCCCCATAATTAATTACTTCTATCTTATTATTAGTATATATCTCTGTCATATTATATATTTTATCCAAGATTTCTTTTGATATTTGAAAATCATAATTAATAAAATCATTAAATAAATTAGTACTTACTTTAAAAAAAGGAATTCTTTTTATATGTTCTATATCATCATTTAATTCCCACTCAAAAAAATCAAAATATTCCTCACTAGACCAATTTAATATTATATCATATACGTATGTCAATTTTATTTCCTCCCTTAAATATAGATAAAGTAATTATCAGTAAACCTAAGAGTGCTACAACACATTCATATCTTTTAGAAATAAATAATAAATATTCTTTTAAATTATAACCAATCGTAAATAAATTTAAGTAACTTATTATATAGGTAAATCCTACTACTGATAATCCAAATCCTAAAAGAAAGAAAAATATTCTAGTCACTTAGTACCACCTATTTAATTCTATTTACTATCAATCAATAATATTATGTATTTTATTTTTATTTTTATACAAAAGAATATTTAGCTTTTTACTATGTAAGGATTGTTTATGGTTCCGTCTTGCGTAATAGAAGTTATTTCAACAGTTGGAATTAAATTTATGACGGGTACTACAGATATAAATTCCCAAATTAATACATGTTCCCACAAATGACCGTCTTCTACTCCCATCATTCTTGCACTATTATCGTAAAAATTAAAATTAGAGGGAGACATCGTCCAAAATCTATTATAATTACTCAAATAAAAAGATTTATTACTTTGGTCTTTATTGTATATAGCTCCTGCATAACGGACTTCGTCAACTGTTATTAAACCGATTGGATAAGTTAAAGCTTTATTTCCTTTTTCATTACTTACCGTAAATAAATCATTTTTAGGATTAGGACAATTAAAGATTGGTTTTAGATTATCTTCAGTATTTCTTAACCTAGCTAAATAAGAAGTATTACTTTTATTTATGCCGTTTCCATTTTTTAAATCTAGGCTTCTATCATTACAAAAACCAGCATCGGCTATATATGTTGCAAAATCTAATAAATTATTTTTATACCATTCTTCTAAAAATATTTTTATATCTGAGTTATGGACGTTCGCATGCGTTTCCTCATAACTTGAAGATCCCGCTTCTCCATACATATAACCAACATAAGCATTGTCATCTTTTTTAGTATTAAAAGGACTATAACCTATTGTTGCACTAGTTCCAGTAGCATCAATTGTATTTCCCTGATAAATTAATCTTATACTTCCATCTTCATTTATTCTTACTATCCTCCAGTAATATCCTCCAAAATATACATAATTATTTTTAACATCTCCTCTAAAATAGTATGTTACTCTATTATCTTGTGTGTTAGTATTTGTATAGTATAATCCTTTTCCGTTAGTATCACTACTTATTACTCCAAAGTTAATATTGGTGTCTGCCTTCTCTTCATTATCATAAAGTATTTTTTGCGATAATCTTGTTGGTATTATATTAGGTTCTTTTTGTTCTTGCTCTTTTAAATCTTGTATATAGGTAATATCTATTTGTAATTCATTATCTTTTAAGTTAGGATCGTCTACTATTTCCCCATTATAACTTATGGTAACATTAAATGTAGTTGATATTCCATGTTTTAATTTATCTCCTTCTTTTATATTACTTATTTCAAACTTTATCGCATCACTTCCTAACTCTGTTGCATTTATCTTA
>CANQYA010000119.1 GCA_947627965.1 uncultured Bacilli bacterium | reverse complement strand
TAAAGAAGAAGCTATTGATCTGATAAAAAAGAATTCGCGACATTATGCTAAAAGGCAATATACTTTTTTTAATAATCAATTTAATGTTAATTGGTTTAATGTTAACTACGATAATTTTAGTGAAACGATCGAAGACGCATATAATTTTATTAAAGAGGAGGAATAATGCAGAGGTATTTTTGTAAAGAAAAAGATAACGATATTTTTACTTTGTCAAGTGACGACAGTTATCATATTGTTAAAGTAATGCGTTATAACATAGGAACAGAAATAGAAATTGTTTTTGATAATTGTTTATATATTTCTTCCATTATTAGTACTGATAAAATAGTTAAAGCTAAAATCGTAAAAGAAATAAATAATCCTCTTAACAGTATTAATGTTACTATTGCTCAAAGTTTAGTAAAAGAACAAAAAATGGATTATATTTTACAAAAAGGGTGCGAATTAGGTGCCCAAAGATTTATTCCTTTAGAAGTAACTAATAGTATTATAAAATTAGATAATAAAAAAGATAAAAAAATAGAAAGATGGCAAAAAGTTGTCAAAGAAGCTAGTGAGCAATCGAAAAGATTAGATATTCCTATCGTTACAAATGTATATACTATAAAGGATTTATTAAAAGAAGACTTTGATTTAAAAATTTTATGTAGTGTCAACGAGAAAGAAAAAAGTATAAAAAAAGTCTTATCAAAGGTTAAACAAAGTGATAGAATATTATTTGTAATAGGACCCGAGGGTGGATTTACTAAGGAAGAAGAAGCTTTATTTATTGATAATGGTTTTATTTCTACATCTTTGGGAGAGAGAGTTTTGCGAACAGAGACCGCATCAACTTTTGTATTAAGTGTAGTAAATTATATATTTATGAGGTGATATTGTGGCAAGTTTTGTGGAGTTTTTAGCAGAAAATGAATTAGTAATTGTCGTTATTTTAATGTTATTTATTTTTGTATTACTAATGGGAATTATGACAATTGATTTAAAAAATAAAAAACTAGAGAAAGCTAATAATGAAGAATTTGATAATGATAACGATAATGATACGGATACTTATCAAGAATATCGTCCTAATAATATGGAAGATACGGGCGAATTAGGAATGGTTGCTAATCAAAAAATATTAGATGAAATAGATGTCGATAAAGTTACTAAGAATTTAGAGAAAACCCAAGAAATAGAAGAAATAAAATATGTCGAAGAAGACGAAGAATTAGAAAAAACGAAAGCTTTAATCGAATTACAGACCTTAAAAGAAGAACTATCTAAAGTAGATAATATTATTACTCCACCACCAACTTTGACGGAAATTTCTGATAATTCTAAAAGTATAACTGAAGAAGTAGAAGATTTTGAGAATAGTCAAGAAGAAAATGCCATTATAAGTCTTGAAGAACTAAATAATGTTAAAGATAATATTAAAGAAGAAGAAATAAATGCTTATGAAGATGACGGTAACGAGCCTATATCTCTTACCGAATTAGAAGCTTTGTATAAAGATTTAAAAGAAGAAGAACCGCCTAAAGAAGAAGTAGTAGTTCCTAGTATAGAGGAAAAGAAGTTTAAAACGACACCAGTTATCTCACCCGTATATGGACTAACTTCTAATAAAGATACAATCTCTTTAGAACAGACTGCTAATTTAGAAAAATTAAACGAAGAAATTAGAAAAACAAACGAATTTTTAAATGCTTTAAAAGAATTACGAAAGAATTTAGAATAATAATTAGAAATGTGCTATAATCGTGATTGATAAGCACATTTTTCTATGCAGTAAAGGAGTAAAATATGAAAGTAGGTATATGTACATTAGGTTGTAAAGTTAATACATATGAAAGTGAATATATAATAAATGTTTTAAAGAAAAATAATTATGAAATAAAAGATTTTAATGATATATGCGATATTTATATTATTAATACTTGTACCGTAACTAACGCTAGTGACGTTAAAAGTAGAAAGATGATCCATCAAGCTAAAAAGAGAAATCCTTTAGCAATCGTTATTGCAATGGGTTGTTATGTTGAAGCTAATAAAGATAAAAGTATTTTAGGGGCAGATATAACAATTGGTAATAAAGATAAAAGTAAAATAATAGAAATAATAAACGATTATTTAAAGACAAAAAAGAATAATTATCTAAAAAATTTAGATAATGAATTTGAAGATATGTATATTGATAAATTTACAACTAGAACAAGAGCTTTTGTTAAAATACAAGATGGGTGTGAGAACTTTTGTAGTTATTGTATAATTCCTCATGTTAGAGGAAAATGTCGTTCTAAAAAATTAGAAGTAGTTATTAAAGAAGTAAAAGAATTAGTAAATAATGGTTTTCATGAAGTAGTATTAACTGGTATTCATACAGGTAATTATGGCGTAGATATTAATACTAATTTAGCTAATCTATTAAAAGAATTGATAAAAATAGATGGTTTAAAAAGATTAAGAATATCGTCAATCGAAATAACCGAATTAAATGACGAAGTATTGGATATAATAAAAAATAGTGATATTATTGTTAATCATTTACATATTCCTATTCAAGCAGGTAGTGATAAAGTATTAAAAGTAATGAACCGTAAATATGATTTAAAATATTTTAAAGAAAAAATAAAATATATTAAAGAAATAAAAAAAGATATCTCCATTACTACGGATATTATAGTAGGGCATCCTTTTGAAGATGATGCGACTTTTAATAATAGTATTAATATTTTAAAAGAAATAGGTTTTAGTAAACT
>CANQYA010000118.1 GCA_947627965.1 uncultured Bacilli bacterium | reverse complement strand
GAAGATTTAAATAAAGAATTATTATTAAAAACAATAAATGATATTTTTTTTAGGATCTATTAATATATCATTTATTGTTTTTAATAATAATTCTTTATTTAAATCTTCTTCCGAAATAATAACACCTGCTCCTTTTTGCTCTAATACTCGAGCATTTTTATATTGGTGATTATGAGTAACATAAGGAGATGGTATTAAGATACTAGGTATTCCAATAGCAGTAATTTCGGCTATCGTTGACGCACCTGCTCTTGTAATTATTAAATCAGTCTTTTTCATAACCCCTAACATATCGTCTAAATAAGGAACTATTTTAACGTTCTTTGGCAAATTAGGACATTTTTTATAAGTCTCATAATAATCATTTCCTGTTACAAATAAAACTTCATAATCACAGTCTTTAAAACTAGGTAATATTTCTTGAAATTTATTATTCATCGATGTTGAACCTAAACTACCCATAACAATTAAGACTAACTTTTTATGACTAGAAAGACCATATTTACTTTTTAAAATAGGTTTAGCTTCGATTACTTCTTCGCTGCGAGGATTACCTGTAAAAACAGCTTTATTAGGGTCAAAATATTGTAAGCTGTCAGATAGAGATACACCTATACAACAAGCTCTTTTACTCAATATTTTATTAGATAGACCAGGAATAGAATTTTGTTCGTGAATAAAAGTCTTAATACCAAGCGAGTTAGCTACTTCAAGAACAGGTAAAGTAATATAACCACCTATACCAAGGACAATATCAGGTTTAAATTCTTTTAATATTTTTTTTATTTCTTTTTTAGCTTTTAAATAAATAGATAAAACTTTTATATTTTTAAATATATTTTTTCTATTTAATCCTTTCATTTCAATACCAATATAGTCAATCCCCCTACTAGGTACAATTTTAGATTCCATTCTATCTTTAGTACCAATATATAAAATTTGACTATCTTTATCTTTTTCTTTTATTTTTGATATAATTGCTAAAGCAGGATAAATATGACCCCCTGTACCACCAGCACTGACAACAACTCGCATTTTATCACTTCCTATTATGTATTATATCATAGTATATGTTTTATAAAAAGAAAAAAGAAACTAGTATAAGTGATTTATAACAATGATTTGTAAATAAAAACCTATAGGTCTATTAGACTTATAGGTTAATATTTATCTAGTTGTACAATCGGTACCATCAGCATATTTTTCATTAATATAGCCAATCTTAACCTCAATCGTAAATGGCATATTGGCCTCATTTCCAGCTTTATCAAAATAATGAACTTTACGTATCCATCTGTAAGGAGCATTTACTCTACCTACGTCATGAATTTTCTCGTTTTTCAGGTTGTAGTAGCCTCGTTCAACATTAATAGGTCCCACACCACTTAGGTCGTCAGCAAAGATATTTTCCAATTCTTTAACTGCATCATCGTGCATATATCCTACCACATCTTGCAAACAGAACGTAGCATAACAAGTTTGGGTACTAGTATCGCAGTTCCAATCATTTTTGGCAAAAGCCAATTTTGACCTTTCGTCGGTCTTTCCAATAGTTTGATAAAACTCAGGTTTAAATGATTTATACTTATTTAATTTAGTTTGAGATACATAAGGTGGTGTTTTATCAAGTTTTATACTAGTAGTTGCTTCTTCAGTATTACCCACCATATCCGTTACTCTAACATGAAGAATACTATTTTGTTGTTGGGTTATTAGAGAAGGTTTATAAGTTAATACTGCCGAATTAGGGTATTTTACATAGGAATTATTAGTACCATAGTAACTATTACTACTAAAATAACTATAATAATCTATACCCGAACCAGTATTATCAAAAGCGTTATATGTTAATTGAATATCTTCATTTGTCCATTCACCTTCATGTGGATTAATAATTGTTAAATCAGGAGCCTCGGTATCAATCTTAGCTTCTTCGCGACAATCACTTACATTACCAACCTTATCTTTTACTTTTCCTAGAGCAACGAACGTTCCATCTCCGCGACCAAAATCTAACGATGTAACCTCACTATAATCATCATCTTTCACTTTATTTTCATTAGCAAGTGTAGTTATGTACATTGAAGTAAAAGATGTATATACACCACTACCAGTATCATTAGTAGAAATGGTAGCCTTTGCTCCTTCCCCATACCAGCCATTAGCACTTTTAACTGGACCTGATACACTTATGGAACAAGTAGGAGCTACAGTATCAATTTTAGCTACTTCACGACAAGTACCTACATTACCAACTTTATCCATTACCTTTCCTAAGGCAACGAATGATCCATTTCCATCACCGAAACTTAGTGATATAACATTTTTATAATCACTACTAAGTACTCTATTTTCGTTAGCAAGCTCAGTTATATACATAAAAGTAGAAGATGTACTAGTACCACTATCAGTATCATTAGTAGAAATAATCGCTTTTGTCCATTTCCCATACCAGTCATTATCTTTATTTGCACCTGATATACTTATAGAACAAGTAGGAGCTTTGGTATCAATTTTAGCTTCTTTACGACAAGTACCTACATTACCAACGTTATCTGTTACTTTTCCTAAAGCAACGAACGTTCCAGTTACATTACCAAAATCTAACGATGTAGCATATTTATAATTTCTATCAACCACTTTATTTTCATTAGCAAGCTCAGTTATGTACATAGAAGTAATAGAAGTATTTACGCCGCTACCATCATCATTAGTAGAAATAGTAGCCTTTGTTCCTTTTCCATACCAGCCATCAGCTTGATTTGCACCTGATAAATTTATGGAACAAGTAGGAGCTTCA
>CANQYA010000117.1 GCA_947627965.1 uncultured Bacilli bacterium | reverse complement strand
CATCAATTACCTTACCACAAAATTCGTGCCCCATAACTAAGCCTTTAGGTTCTCCACCTACCCAATAGTGAATATCTGAACCACAAATACCTGATTTAGTTACTTCAACAATAACGTGTTCATGATCAATAACTGGTTCTTCTAAATCTCTTATTTCAAATTCTTTTACGCCTTTAATAGCAACACTTTTCATAAATACCTCCTACTATTATTGTAAATAAATTATATCATATGAAGAATAATTAGTAATATTATTTTACAAATATTTACGTGTTGTTTACACATTTACTATGAAAAAGGAAATAATGAATATTTTTATAAAACTTCTTTATTTCCTTTAATTATTACTTTAATTTTATTTATCCAATATTGTTAATAAATTTCAATTATATTATATGAAATAATGCTTTAAATTATTTTTCTAATAACCAATCTATAATGTTTTTATGAATTATACCATTTTGAGAATAATCTAATTTATCGGTTGATATAACATATTTAGGATAATTATCTTGAATATTATTATATGCTCCAAATTCTCTTTCTTCTGTTTCTTTATTAGAAAGTTCAAATGCAACTTGATAATATTCTTTTTGATTGTGTTTTGTAGCAATAAAATCTATTTCTTTACCATTATTATTTCCAACACTTACGTTATAACCTCTGAAAATAAGCTCATTAAAAACAATATTTTTTAAATAAGCTCCATATTGAGTTTTTTTGTTAATGTTTAATATTTGCCCTAAACCTAAATCAGTCAAATAATATTTATCTTTTCGTGATAGTATTCTTTTTCCTCGAATATCATAAGTAGAAATTTTAGACATTAATAGAGCTTCCTCTGCGTAGTCCAAACATTCATAAATTGTTCTAGAAGAAACAGGTATTTTTTCTGTTTCAAAAACACCCATCATATTAGTAGGAGAAAATATTTGACTAGGGTTTGTTACTAAATATTCCATAACTCTTTCAAATAAAGTTATATTTTTTACCGAGTTTCTTTTTACAATGTCTTTTAATACAATTGAATTAAAAACATCTTTTAAATAAGTTTGCACCCCTTCACTTGTTGTAAATTCAAATCTTTGAGGCATACCTCCCCATAACAAGTAATCATTAAACGCTTCTTCTATATCACTTTTTTCTTTTATATTATTATATTCCACAACTTCTTTAAAGCTAAACGGAGCAATTTTAAAAGTTACATATCTTCCTGATAAAAGTGTAGCTAACTCGGAAGATAATAATTTAGAATTAGAACCAGTTACAAATATCGAAACATTTAAAGTTGATTTAAAGGAATTGATAGCTCTTTCCCACTCATCAACCATTTGTACTTCGTCAAATAGTAAAAAATATTTTTCTTTATCCTTAATTTTATCTTTAATATATGTATTCAAATCTAAATAATTTTTTATAAAAGAAAATTCTACATCTTCAAAATTAATATAAATAATGTGGTTAACATCAACATTATTTTCTTTCAATTCTTCAATTATTTGTAATAATAGTATAGATTTACCGCATCGTCTAATTCCTGTAATAATTTTAATTATATCAATATCATAAAATTCGCGAATTCTAGATAAATATGCTTCTCTTTTTATCATTTTTATCACCTACATTCATTATATAATTAAAGTGAGAAAAAGTCAATATATTTTTCTGCAGAAAAATATAACAGCGTATATGGTCTTATATTTTTCTATAATTATTGAAAAAGCACTGGATATTTTGGTACTTTTTTTATTAACGAAATTTGATATATTTATTTTTTTGTCGTAAATAGCGACCTTAAAAAATCCTCTTCATTATTGGACAATGACTAAGAAAATCTTTACAGCAAAATGTAACTGAATATTATTCTATAATAGCAAGTACATATTTTATTAAACTGTTCTTTACCATTTTATCTTCTAATTTATTAATTGAAAAAGTTTTACTGCCAGCATAATTAAGAGATGATCCACAATGATAAATTTCTTTTTGGTCTAATATAACGTATCTATCATGAAAATCATTATTATAAACAACCTTTAAATTATTATATTGTTTTTGGTATTTATTTATATCTATTTGTTTTAATAACCCATTATTTCTACATATTATAGTTACATCAATCTTTAAGTTTCTTATCATATCCAAAACATTTTTATCGGCATAGTTATCAATAATAATTATATTATCATGGGCATCCTCAAAAATATCAACTATCTTTGAATAGGCATCATAGATTTGTCCGTTAAAATAAATTTCATTTTCTTTTTTCTTTTCTTCAAATTTATTAAAAGACTTTTGTAACAATTTAATATCTTCGTCATGTTTTATCACTAAATTATTGATATATTTTTGTTCTATTAATTCATTAGAAATATATTTTCGCATCATTATAAAAGTACGCATAATGCTAATACTTACTTTTGTAGCAACCGGTGTTCTTAAAACACTTGCTAACATAGCAACTCCTTGCTCTGTAAAAACATATGGATTTTTTCGAACTCCACCATATTCATTCAAACTTGAAGTTTCAAATTGAAACTTCAAGTTCTTATATTCTTCAGGTGTTAATTGAAAATAAAAATCTTCAGGAAATCTTTCAATATTTCTACGAACAGCCAAGTTAATCGATTTAGTGCCATTTACACATCCATAAAGTTTTGCTAAATCAGAGTCCAACATTACTTGCTTTCCTCTTACTTCATAAATCATATCCTCAAGCAATTCTTCTTTAATTAATGTAATTGTATTCATATAATTTTCCCCCCCATTACTTTGCTCATAGCCAAAATATATCAAACATTAGTTTCTG
>CANQYA010000116.1 GCA_947627965.1 uncultured Bacilli bacterium | reverse complement strand
TTACTCTAGTAAAAACTCTTTTCGTTTTAACAAACTTATCAAAAGCATCATAACCTTTAGCTAAATATTCGCCTACGTCAACACCAGTAGCTACTTCTTGATAATCTTTTACTATATTTAATTCTTTAGCTATTTTATAGGCAGTAAGAGGATGATCACCAGTAATCATTACAACTTTTATACCAGCATTATTACATTCATTAATCGATTCTTTTACTTCTTCACGAACAGGATCAATAAACGCTACCATTCCTTCAAAAGTTAAATCTTTTATATCACTATCACTATAAAAATCTTTTTCCACAAAATGCTTGATTTTTCCACTTGCCAAAGTTATAACACGATATCCTTCTTTAGCAAGTTGCTCATTTTGATTAGATAGTTTATCTTCGTCAATTTTAATAGCTCTATTATTAACGTTCATATGATTACAAAAATTTAATACTTTTTCAAAAGAACCTTTAACTGTACAATAGTATTCGTCATCACTTTTATAGAAAACAGCTGAATATTTATTTTCTGATTCATATGGAATACTACCTATTATTTCGACATCATTTATATTTATTTTCATTTTCATAGCAAGTGCTAAAAAAGCAATATCGATAGAATCACCATACATATTGAAGGTATTATTTATTTTTTCCAATTTAGCTTCGTTGTTAATCGCCCCTAAAAAGCCTATATACATAGCCCTATTCATATCACTATTGTTAATAGATGTTACCTTACCTTTATCGTTATAACCAGTTCCTGATATATCGTATTCTAAATCGTCAGGTAAAACTATCTTCTTAGCTGTCTGTTCATTTACTGTTAAAGTTCCTGTTTTATCACTAGCTATAACTGTACAACTTCCTAAACTTTCGACAGAATTCAATTTTTTTACTACGACATTTTTTTGAGCCATGCGAGTAGACGCAATCGATAAAGCCATAGTAAGTGCTAAAGGCAAACCCTCAGGCATAGCCGATACGGATAAAGCAATTACTGATAAAAATATTTCCTGCCCTGGCACTTTTTTATACAAAAGAACAATCGTAATAATAATGGCAATAACAATAACTAAAACACTTATTTGTTTAGAAAATTTTTCCATTCTTATCGTAAGTGGTGATTTAGCTTCTTTAGTATTTGATACTTTATTAGCTATTTTACCAACTTCAGTACCCGTAGCTACTTCTGTTACAATGGCTGTAGCTCGTCCTGTAACGACAACCGTTCCTGCATAAGCCATATTTTTTCTATCCCCAAGTGAAATATTATCGGGCATAATTTTATTTGTTTTAACAATATTAACACTTTCCCCAGTTAATATAGACTCATCAATTTGGAGATTATGGCAATCAACAATTCTAAGATCGGCACTAATCTTATCACCTGACTCTAATAATACAATATCACCTATTACTAAATCACAAGAATCAATTTCTTCCTCAATACCATCTCTTATTACTTTACATTTTACTTTTATTAAATTAGATAAACTTTCCGCTGTTTTTTCAGCATTCCATTCTTGATAAGTCCCAATAATTAAGTCGACTACAACGATAAAAATAATGGCACAAGCATCAAACACTTCATTAATAATTAAAGAAAAAATAATAGTAACAATTAATAATAATACAATTGGATCAATTATTTGCCTAACAAATATTTTAAAAACACTATCTCTTTGTTTTTTAGGTAATTGATTTTTACCATATTTATTTAATCTTTCTAATGCTTCATCACTAGATAATCCATTTCTATTTGACTTTAAACGTTTCATTACTTCTTCTATACTTAAAGTAAACCACTTTTCTTCCATAAATCCTCCAATTATTAAATATTACCTATTAAAATATATCATTTTCAATTAATTAATGTCAATGTTTCTATTATTAGGAACAAAATGATTTAATGTAGTTTTTTTATATGATATGTTGAATTATAAATTTGATATACGCAAAAACAAAATAATTTATAAATAAATCATGCCAACTGCAACAATTTAGTTTTCTTAAACATTAAGTAGGCTAAGTTAATCACCTTTTTGTAAGAATATATAATTTAAAGTTTTTCTAAAATTAAAAAGAAGTGACCATTATATTCATAATCACCTATCAAAGGGCAAGCCTCAAATTTAATATTCCCCCTACTAAAAAAAAGAAGGACATTGCCTTCTTAATTTACTATTTTATAATTTCAGATACAGATCCTGCACCAACAGTACGTCCACCTTCACGAATTGAGAACTTAGTTCCGTTTTCAATTGCGATTGGGTGAATTAACTCAACAGTAATTGATACATTATCTCCTGGCATAACCATATCTACACCAGCTGGTAATTCGATAACACCAGTAACGTCTGTAGTTCTAAAATAGAATTGTGGACGATAGTTTGCAAAGAATGGAGTATGTCTTCCACCTTCTTCTTTAGAAAGTACATATACTTCAGCTTTAAACTTAGTATGAGGTGTAACACTTCCTGGTTTAGCTAATACTTGACCACGTTCTACTTCTTCACGAGCAATACCACGTAATAATACTCCAGCATTGTCTCCTGCTTCTGCAAAGTCAAGTTGTTTTCTAAACATTTCTATTCCTGTAACAACTGTTTTCTTAGTATCTCTAATACCAACGATTTCTACTTCGTCGTTAAGTTTTAATGTACCACGTTCTACACGTCCAGTAACAACTGTTCCACGTCCAGTAATTGTGAATACGTCTTCAATACTCATTAAGAATGGTTTGTTGTTATCACGTTCTGGAGTAGGAATCCATGTATCAACTGCATCCATTAATTCGTCGATAGCTTGAACCCATTTTTCGTCTCCTTCAAGAGCTTTTAATGCAGAACCACGAATAATTGGAGTATTG
>CANQYA010000115.1 GCA_947627965.1 uncultured Bacilli bacterium | reverse complement strand
GAAACAGTATAGTCAACAATTTTTTGTAATTCTTCGTCAGAAACATAAGCTCCCTGTACACGTTGTGGTACACTTTCTCCCATCGGTAAAAATAACATATCTCCTTTACCCAATAATTTTTCAGCACCAATCATATCGAGAATAGTACGTGAATCGATACTAGAAGATACAGCAAAAGATATACGTGACGGAATATTAGCTTTAACTACCCCAGTAATAACATCAGTTGAAGGTCTTTGAGTAGCAACAATCAAATGGATACCTGCAGCACGAGCCATTTGGGTAATACGCATAATTGAATCTTCAACTTCTTTACTTGCGACTAGCATTAAATCAGCTAACTCGTCTACTAAAACGACAATATAAGGCATCTTTTTAATACGGTCCGTATCAACTCTATTGGCATTTTCTTTATCTACCCATTCATTATAAGTAGCAATATTTTTAACATTTTTTTCACTGAATAAATCATAACGTGATTCCATTTCACTAACGATTTTCTGTAAAGCAACACTGGCTTTTTTAGGGTCAGTTACAACTGGCATCATTAAATGAGGAATACCATTATAAATACTTAATTCTACTTTTTTAGGATCGACCATTACCAATTTAACTTCATCAGGCTTAGTACGCATCAAAATAGAGGCAATCATACAGTTAATACAAACTGATTTACCACTACCTGTCGCACCTGCTACTAATAAATGAGGGGTTTTATCTATTTCACAAAAGATACTTTTACCCATAATATTTTTACCAAGAGCTACTAACAATTTGCTATTAGCTTTATTACTTGGTATTGTTTCCAATATTTCACGTAAAGATACAGGAGACGTAACATCGTTAGCTAACTCAATACCTACGGTACTTTTTCCAGGAATAGGTGCTTGAATACGGACATCTTTTTTAGCTAAAGCTAGAGATATCTCTTTATTTATACTTAGTAATTTACTTAGTTTAGTACCACTTTGAATTTCCATTTCATACTGCGTAACACTGGGTCCACTATTAACTTCGACAACACGTCCAATAATTCCAAAATCTTTTAAAACTCGTTCCAAAATAACAATATTATTTTCTATTGATGCCTGACTATTATTATTTTTGTTTCTAGTTGGTGGGTTTAATAAAGATAAAGGAGGTAATTTATAATTAAGATTAGTTGTAACTTCATTATTATTAGAATTATTAATTATTGGTGCATTATTAATAGGTTCGGAAACTTCTTCCTTTATTTCATTTTCTTTTAAATGAGTTAATTCTTCGATACTTGATACAACTAACTTATTATTAGCTTCACTATCATTATCGTTATTATCGTTAATAATTACAGGTGAAGAATTAGCTTCTTCGTCTTCGTCTTCATCGTTATTTTTTATGTTGGCAACCATCTTTTTACCTTTACGAAGGGCATTTTTAATAGTGTCAACAAGAGAAACACCTGTAAATAAGCATCCTCCTAAAATCATTAAAATTATAGCTACTATCTTAGTACCAGAATAATCAAAAAGCATATTAAATAAAACAGCTAAACTACAACCAATTAATCCTCCACCACTAGGTGTAAAGCTACTACCTCGCATGATAAAATCAAAATTATTCATAAGGCTATTAATTGTTTCTTTAAAAATAACAATTTGTTCACCATTATTTAAGCTTACGTAACTTAAATGAGAAAAAACAAGAATACCAACAACTAATATATAAATTCCTATCATTCGACTTGATAAAAATTTAGGTTTCTCTCTTTTAATTAATAATGACCCTCCTAAAATAAAACAACCAGCTAAAAAGACAATATCCCAACTTCCGACTAAAAAGACAGCAAAAGCACGTGATAATTTTCCAACTAAACCTAAAGGTTTATTTAGCCCAATTCCTAAAACAGCTAAAAGCATAATAATAATACCGTATAACTCATATAAATAAGGAAATTTTTTACTTCTATCATCTTTTCTTCTTTTCTTTTTTGGCATTTTTATCACTCCATATGTTCTAAGACAATTATATCACTATTAGATTAATAAACAAACAGAGAATTTAATTTTTTTGTCAAGAAAAACTATTTAAGAAAAAGATAAATCATTTTTAGACTTATCTTTACTTTATATTTTTTAAGTTATTTTTATAACATATGGTTTTTCTATTGTTCCATCTTGGGTAATATCTGTTATTTCGATAGTTGGTATTAAATTTATAACGGGTCTTACACCAAAAGCATTCCAAACATCCGAAGTGTTCAAGAAACCAGTTGAAAGGACGCTCCAAACGTACACGTGGGAGATGGTATCGCTGAAATATAAGGGGCTCATGGTCCAGTAATGTGCTCCTGTATATAAGTAATAACTATTATTTAGATATCTGCTTTTAAATTTATGACTGGTCTTACACCATGAGCATCAAAAATGCGTGACGTATTATTCAAGGTCCCAACCGAGGAGATGAACAAACCATATACACTGGAATAGTTAGAGTTAAAACGTAAGGAGCTCATAGTCCAATAATTAAACCCTGTATATAAGTAATAACTATTATTTGCTCCACCATATAATCCTCCTGCATATGTTACTTCATCAGCCGTTATTAAACCAACTTTATAAGTTGAAGCTTTATTACCTTTACTATTTGTTACAGTGAATAAATCTTTTTGTTGTGGACATGTAAATTGAGGTTTTTTATTTTTTCCTAACCTATCATAAGCCCCGTAATATGTTTCTTGTCTCCCAAAACCTGCGTTTTCATAACCACTAGCTAAACTTCTATCATTACAAAAACCTGTATCATATATATAACTATCATACTTTAATAGATTATCCTTATACCATTCTTCTAATTTAGTTTTAATAGCAGAATTAACTTCGTTTTTATGGGCTTCTTCATAGAAAGTTGAAAAATATCCCGCGTGTGGTTTCCCTCCCCATATTTGATAATTATTCCC
>CANQYA010000114.1 GCA_947627965.1 uncultured Bacilli bacterium | reverse complement strand
TTATCAATGATAAAAGATAGAATGGATGCAGATGCAATATCAAAATATACAGGTTTATCGATAGAAGAAATAAAGAAATTAAGCAAGAAATAAGTTTGTTAATGATACTATAAGAATGTACAAAAATGGGAATATGATAGTGCTAATATAATTTTGTAGTTTTTTTGACGTTTTTATATCAGCACTATCCTTAAGAAAATTCATTTGTTTATTTCTAAAGTTTATGTTACAATTTTTATAGTAGATTGGGTGATAAATATGTACTTGAAAGAAATAACTGCTCAAGGATTTAAGTCTTTTGCTGACAAACTAAATATTAGTTTAGACGGTAAAACAACTTGTATAGTAGGACCTAATGGTTCAGGAAAAAGTAATATTGTCGATGCGGTAAAATGGGTTTTAGGTGAACAATCAGTAAAATCACTTCGTGGTGAAATGGGAATGACGGATGTCATTTTTTCCGGTTCAAAATCACGTGGACCTTTAAATGTAGCTAGCGTTTCCTTAACCTTTGATAATAGTGACCACTATTTAAACATTCCTTATAATGAAGTATCAATAAAAAGGAGAGTTTATCGAACTGGTGAAAATGAATATTTTTTAAATAATGATAAATGTCGTCTAAAGGATATAACCGATTTATTTATCGATAGTGGTATTGGTAAAGATGCTTTTAATATTATATCTCAAGGCGATATAAGTAATATTTTATCTAATTCGCCACTAGAACGTCGTATGGTATTTGAAAATGTTGCGGGTGTTTTAAAATATAAAAGAAGAAAAGAAGAAGCAATTAGAAAATTAGATAGAACTACTGATAATTTAAGCCGTGTTAACGATATAATAAACGAATTAGTTTTACAACTAGAACCTTTAAAAGAACAAAGCATAAAAGCTAAGGAATATTTAGACAATAAGGAAAAATTGGAAAATATTGAGGTAGCTTTAATTGCCTATGAAATAGAAGAAATGAATTATCAATATGAAGAAGCTAAAAAAAATAAAGAAGAATTAAATAATCAAATACTTAATTTAAATGTTAAAAATAATCAA
The DNA here is from genome assembly GCA_947627965.1 of uncultured Bacilli bacterium. Taxonomy (GTDB): domain Bacteria; phylum Bacillota_I; class Bacilli_A; order RF39; family UBA660; genus RGIG3091. The sequence goes on along the minus strand of CANQYA010000114.1, from coordinate 1,953 downwards.
GATGATTCTCTTTTTTTAGAAAGTAAAAATAACTTAAATAAAATGAATATTGAACTTAATAATTTTAATAATAAATTAGTTGAATTAACTGCTAAAGAAGAAAAACTTAATGGTGAAATTAATATTTTTAAAGAGCGAAGCAAGTACGATGCATCTAATAATTTAGTTCATGATAATATATCTAAATTAAATGAAGAAAAGTTAAAAATGGAAAATGATATTTACTTATTAAATAAAGATATAGAAGATTTTAATAATAGACGCCAAACAATAAATGATAATATAAGAAAATTAGAACAAGAATTTAATAGTCTTAAAAAAGAAAAAGATAATAATTTAACTCTTTTAGATAACAAAAATAGAGAATTAACTGATACTATTCATAAGATAGAAGTTTTAAGTAATTATATAGCTAATGGAACTAATTTACCTAGCAGTGTTAAAGCTATTTTAAATAATCCAAGATTAAGTGGGATAAATCAAGTATTAGGTAATTTAATTAATGTAAGTGATGAGTATGCGAAAGCTTTAGAAGTAGCTTTATTAGCTAGTAAAAATTTTATTGTTGTCGATGACGAAATAAGTGCGAAAAAAGCTATTGAATATTTAAAAGATAATCATTTGGGGAGAGCTACTTTTTTTCCAATATCAGTTATTAAACCTAAAGAAATTGATACTTATACTTTAGATACATTAAAAAAAGAAAAAGGTTTTATCGATATATTTTCCAATATAGTTAATTTCGATAATAAATACTATGGCGTTGTAACTAATCAATTAGGAAATGTAATACTAGTTGATAATATAGATACTGCTAATCGCATCAGCAAAATAATTAAATGGCGTTATAAAATAGTTACTCTAGATGGAGAAGTTATTAACGTTGGTGGTTCTATTACTGGTGGTAGCATTACTGTTACTAAAAGTATTATAAGTGAAAAAAAAGAATTGGAGTCTTTAACTAGATATAAAAGTGAATTAGAGACAGCAATTAATAATTTAAAAGATAACAATGATAAATATATAAATGATTTGTCTAAAATAGAAAATGATATGTTACATACTAAAACGGTTTTGGTTGAGCAAGAAGAATTATTACATAATAAACAAAATAATAAAGATATAATTAATAAACATTATGAAGATGTTGTTAATGAATTAAATAGTTTATCTCATGTAGTTAATGCATCATTATCAGAAGAAGAAGAAAGACTTTATAACGATTTTTATCAGGTGACGAGAACTAAAGAAGAATTAATAAAAGAAATAGAGATAAAAACAAGAGCTAAGGAAGAGTTAGAAAAGAAAATAGAAGATATGAATGCTACTAACAAGATTAATAATTCCTTAGTATCTAAATTAGAAAAAGAATTAAAAGAAAAAGAAATATTAATTAGTAGATTAGATGTCAAAATAGATAGTGAGTTAAATACTTTAAGAGAAGATTACGAATTAACATACGAAAAAGCTAAAGATAGTTATATTTTAGAAATAGATCCTAATTTAGCAAGAAGTAATGTTGCTATCTACAAAAACAATATAAAAAATTTGGGGATGGTTAATCTTACTGCTATTGATGAGTATAATAAAGTATCGACACGTTACGACTTTTTAAATAGTCAAAAGACAGATTTATTAAATGCTAAAGATACTTTATTAGAAATTATTAAAGAGATGGACGACGTTATGAAAGAAGAATTTGCTACTACTTTCAAAAAAGTGGCTAGTGAATTTGAAAATGTTTTTAAAGAGTTATTTCATGGAGGAACGGCTACTTTAAAATTAACAGATCCTAGTAATCTTTTAGAAACAGGTATCGATATAGTAGCATCGCCTCCTGGTAAAAAATTAACTTCTATATCTTTATTATCAGGTGGTGAAAAAACTTTAACCGCAATAAGTTTAATCTTTGCAATTCTTAATGTTAGAGTAGTGCCATTCTGTTTATTTGAC
>CANQYA010000113.1 GCA_947627965.1 uncultured Bacilli bacterium | reverse complement strand
AATTCCAAATTATTTCTTGTCTCTTGATCTACTTTATCACTAAAACTATCATTAGTATAAATATCAGATTTAATAAATGAAACAAATTCATTTAAAGTCATCTTATTATTTTCTTCTTGATTATAATAATGATAATAAATAATTTTAAGCAAATAATCTTCTATTGTAACATCTTGACCTAAGTCTTTAAATTGCTTATTTAATTCATCATAAGCTAACTTCTCATTAATAGTATTTGAATAACATAATACTTGATCAATCTTTTTATCTTTTTCTAATTCTTTACAATAATCTGTAATTATATCTTCATACTTATTATTATAAACAATAGCTAATTGGTTAGTAGCAGGAAATATTTTTCCTACTTTATCTTGTTCAGAACTCGTATATAAAACTTCAATATTACCTTTCAAAAAGTAAGCCCCTATAAATAACACGACAATCATAATCGCATGAATATATCGGGTTTTATATATAATATTACCTAATTTATTTAGATTAAATTTAGGTGCTTTTTTCTTAGTTTTACTAATTAAATTATCAAAAAGTAAAAGTAAAGCAGGTAAACAGAAGAAGATACTTGCTAAGCTTAATAATACCCCTTTAGCTAAAACTAATCCTAAATCTTTACCGATAGTAAAACTCATAAAAACTAAAGCAATTAGACCTACAATAGTTGTAACAGAACTACTTGATATAGCTTTAAAAGATTGATATAGTGCTTCTTTCATAGCATCTACTTTATTATTATTTTTTTCTTTTTCTTGTTTATATCGATTAGATAACATAATAGAATAATCCATAGATAGTGCTAATTGTAGAATAGCTACTATTGAATTAGTAATTGAAGATACACTATCAAACATAATATTAGTACCTTTATTAATAAAGATAGCTATACCAATAGAAATTAAATATAACCATGGTTCTAAATATGAATTACTTAATATTATAAGAATTACCATAGCACATAAGATAGCAATAGCAACAATCCACCATTCCAAAATAGGTTTATTTGCATCATAAATAGATCCACTCATACCTACAACTTTAAAGTTACCTTTAACATAATTATAGACATTAGTAGATGTTTTAGAATTATCATAATCATTAACATTTAATACATATAAAGTATATTTACCATTATTAAATTCCTCTGTATCTTGATAATCAACAGAACTTACACCATTAATACTTTCTAACTCTCTTAAAATAGATTTCTTTTTACTACTAGATAAATCTTTAAACATAACATTAAGTATCGAAGTATCTTGTCTACTAAATTCTTTATCCATTATATCTTTACCTATTTTAGTTTCAGAATTAGAAGGAAGATATTGCATAATATCCTCATTAATATTAACTTTAGTTGATAAAAATAAACAAATACCTGCTAAAAAAATAAATAACAATAGAAAGAAATATCTTCCTTTTACTATAAAATTAGTTACTTTTCTCATATTAAAACCCCCTATTATAATTAATACTAAAATAACCTATGCTTATTTTAGAAAAAGTTTCTAATTTGCATAAACATTTTTTCCGTATGTGATATATTTTACTACTAAATTAGTAATATGGATTAATTATTTTATAAAAAATTAAAAAAGATAACAAATAGTGTTATCAATCAAGTTTTATTATATAAGGATTGTTTATTGTACCATCTTGGTTAATATCTGTTATTTCGACTTTTGCGTTTAAATTTATGACTGGTCGTATGTAGTTATTGCTATAAATTGAAGGACCTTCAAGTGAATACCTAGAAGTTGTATTAACAGCAGTTACTTCATTTCTACTATAACGTAGAGGGGTCATTGTCCAGTATGAAGCTTCTATACATAAATAGTAGTTTCTATTCCATACACCATTTACTGCTCCCGCATACGCAACTTCGTCACCTGTTATTAAGCCTATTTTATATTTTAAAGACTTATTACCTTTACTATTACTTACTGTAAATAAATCATTTTTAGGATTTGGGCATGAAAATTGAGGATTTTTGTTTTCCATTAATCTACCATAAGCACCATAAAAGGTATGATTACCATTATAAAAACCTACACCACTATATAAACTTCGATCATTACAAAAACCAGCATCTGCTAAATAACTATCAAATTGTAATAAATTATCTTGATACCAATTATCTAATTTTATTTTAATATCGGAATCCACTTCGTTTTTATGGGCTTCTTCATATGAAGTTGAAAAATATCCTGCATGAAGTTCGCCCCTATTTGTTACATAGTTGGTTCCGTCATAATTTGCTTCCTTTAATTTCAATATCTGTGAACAAACTACATCTTTATTATTACAAGTATAATAATCGTAGTATTCTTCACTATAGTAACCGTTAAAGTATATAATCCCGTTTTAGTATCAAAAGTGTACCCTGCTCCCATCTTTACAGTTCCGGAAGCTGAATTCCACTCCCAATTAGCATAATCTCCATGTTGATCTATGTAAGTTGTTGGGGTACCATACATATATCCAACAAAAGCATTATCGCCTGCCATAACATTAAAAGGACTTGTCCCTATTGTTGCATTACTTCCCGTAGCATTTGCCGTTGTTCCCTGATAAATTAATCTTATACTTCCGTCTTCATTTATTCTTACTATTCTCCAATAAAAACCTCCAAAATAAACATGATTATTTTTAACGTCTCCTCTAAAATAATATGTTACTCTATTATCTTGTGTATTCTTATTGGTATAGTATAATCCTTTATCATTACTTACTTCACTTGTTTTAGAGAAATCTATATTAGTATCAGGTTGTTCTTCATTATCATAAAGTATCTTTTGCGATAATCTTGTTGGTATTATTTCAGGTTCTTTTTGTTCCTGTCCTTTTAAATCTTGTATATATGTTATATCTATTTGTAATTCATTATCTTTTAAGTTAGGATCGTCTACTATTTCTCCATTATAACTTATTGTTACATTAAATGTAGTTGATGTTCCATGTTTGATAATGTCAACATAAAAATGTAGGTTTTGGCTAATATAATTTTGTAGGAAAACCTACATTTTTATATTAGCAA
>CANQYA010000112.1 GCA_947627965.1 uncultured Bacilli bacterium | reverse complement strand
TGCATTTTATCGTCATGCTACTAGTAAATTAAAAAGTTTAGAAGATTTATTTAATATTGAGAGCTTAGGTTTTAGAGGGGAAGCTTTACCTTCGATCGCATCAGTTAGTAAAGTCAATTTAAAAACTTCTGACGGAATTACGGGTACAGAAGTAGAAATTGATGGGGGAAAAATAGTAAGTGTCAATAATAGTGATTTAAAAAAAGGAACAAAAATTACCGTTAAAGACTTATTTTATAATACTCCCGTCCGATTAAAATACTTAAAAAATTTATATATAGAATTAGCTAATAACGTCGAATATGTCAATAAAATGGCTCTATCTTATCCTAATATCAAGTTTGTTTTAACGAATAATGGTAAAGAATTATTAAATACAATTGGATCAGGTAATCTTCTTAAAGTCATTCATTCGATATATGGAATTGATGTTACTAAAAAGATGATTAAAATAGAAGGCGATAATAAAGATTATAAAATAAGTGGATATATATCTTATCCTGAAATAGCAAGGACTTCTCGTAATGTTATGACGACTTTAGTCAATGGTAGAATTATCCGTAACAACGATTTAGTTAGAACTATACTAGATAGTTATCACACTTATATTCCTGAAAGTAAATATCCGATCATCGTTTTAAATATTGAAGCCGATCCTTATTTAATTGATATTAATATTCACCCTACGAAAATGGATATTAAATTTTCTAATTTTGATAATTTAAAAGCATTAATTAATGAAACAATTACTAAAAAATTAGAAAATCTTACTTTAATACCTACTTTAGAAGCTAAAGATAAAGAACCTAATGTTAAAGAAGAAAAAGAGAGTATTAATTTTAAAGAAATAGTTGATAATTATATCGAAAAAAATAAAAATAAAGAAAAAGAATATAATGATTACCAAAATATCGAAGAAGTAACTTTTGATTTTGAAGTGAAAGAAGAACCAGATATAGAAATTAATTCTAAAGAAGAAAAAGTTAAAAAAATGTATCCAGTTGGGTTAGTTCATGGTACTTATATTATTGCTGAAAATGAAGATGGAATGTATATAATTGACCAACATGCGGCCAATGAACGTATTAATTATGAAAAATATTTAAAAGCTATGGGAACGCATGATAATAAAGTAATTGATTTATTAATTCCTATCAAAATAGAATTACCTAATAATGACTATATTATTTTAAAAGAGAATATGCATCTTTTAGAAGAATTAAACTTTACTATTGAAGAATTTGGTATTAATACTATTTTAATTAGAAGTCATCCTTATTGGTTACCTTCTTTTGCTACCGAAGAAGCTATTAGAAAAATAATTGAAATAATTATATCTAAAGAAAGTTTTGACAGTTATAAATTTACGGAAAAAGTAGCCATTACTTTAGCATGTAAAATGAGTATTAAAGCTAATGAACATATTTCTTTAGAGACAATGGAATATTTACTTGATACTTTGCGTAAAACCGATAATCCTTTTACTTGTCCTCATGGAAGACCAACTATAATTACATATTCTAATTATGAATTAGAAAAATTATTTAAACGTGCGATGAATTAAAGTACTTTATTGTACTTTCTTTTAATGTGTGATAGGATAGTTGATAGGGGGAATTTATATGGAAGATTTTTGCTTAAAACGTTTTTTTGACGAAGAATACAATAATAAAATGTATTATGAATATTTATTTAAAAAAGCTTTTGTTGATTATAATCGTTATCTTTCTTGGTTAAATATTTTAGATTATCGTAATAAAATTTTTGCCGATATAATGCAGGAAGAAGGTTTTATTGATAAAAATGATTTAGTAATTGAATCGTGTGCCAGTAGAGATTATAGTGTTTCTAATTTTTTAAATAATGAAATTTCTTTACGTTTTGAAAAAGAATTTAATAAACCACTTCCTATCGTTATTAGTAAGAGTGAGAAACCACATAATTTTTGTTATGTTTGTAATGGATATTACTCTGATACGATAGCAAGAATTAATCAAGTTTTAGATCGTGGTTCTTTCGTAGTAGGAACAGCATCTTTAAAACATAATAAAAATTATAAAGAAATAGTTAAATTTTATAATGAATTAAAAAGATATTTACAAAAAGAAAAAGGTCATTTTGAAACTTATAATATTAGTGTTAATTCTGATTATAAAGTATATATGTTAACTTATAATGCTAAAACGAAAGGGTAGAGATAAAATGATAGTGGTTATAGTTGGTCCTACAGGAGTGGGAAAGACAAAATTATCAATTGCTTTAGCTAAAAAATTAAATGCCGAGATAATAAATGCTGATAGTATGCAAGTATATAAAGAATTAGATATTGCTACTGCTAAAATAAAAGAAGAAGAAATGGAAAACATACCTCATCATTTATTATCTTTTGTCGATAAAAATGATAACTATAGTGTTTATAATTATCAGAAAGATTGTCGTAATAAAATTAAAGAAATTACTAATAGAGGTAAAAACATAATTATAGTAGGGGGAACAGGTCTATATATTAAAGGAGCCCTATATGATTATAAGTTTATGAACGAAACTAAAACTTTTGATTTTCATGATAAAACTAATGCAGAATTACTAGAAGAAATAAAAAAATATGTACCTAATACTAGTATTCATCTTAATAATCGTAAAAGATTAGAAAGAATGCTTACTAAAATATATAATAATGAAGAAATAGATAAGTTAGAAGCCAAACCTCTATATAATTTTATTATGATAGGTTTAACTTTACCACGTGATAAGTTATATGATTTAATTAATTTAAGAGTAGATAAAATGATTAGTGAAGGATTAATTTTAGAAGCTAAAAAATTATATCAAGATAATATTCACAGTAAAGCTATTAATACCTGTATAGGGTATAAAGAACTATACCAATATTTTGATGGGGATATTACTAAAGAAGAATTTTCAAGTAGTATTGAAAACATAAATAATCTTTGGGAATTCTATGAGACAGCTATTTTATATTCAAAAGAGAAAACTCAAAAATTAGAAGAAAAAATTATTAAGCAATTTAACCAAGTAATTACTCAAAATGGTGTCTA
>CANQYA010000111.1 GCA_947627965.1 uncultured Bacilli bacterium | reverse complement strand
AATGTTATGCGTGAAGCTAGACACGAAAGAATAAGAACTAAAGTACATGGAACTAGTGCTGTTCCAAGACTTAGCGTGTTTAGATCAAATTCAAATATTTTTGCACAAATTATTGATGACGAAGCTGGTGTAACATTAGTTTCTGCATCATCACTTGATAAAGATTTGAAATTAAAAAACGGAAGTAACATAGAATCTGCTACCAAAGTTGGCGAAGATATTGCTACTAAAGCACTTAAAGCCAAGATTAAAAAAGTAGTATTTGATAGAGGTGGATATCTTTATCATGGACGTGTAAAAGCTTTGGCTGAAGCTGCACGTAATAAAGGATTAGAATTCTAAGAGGAGGGTAATTTATGCAAAACAAAAATAATGACCCAAAGGCAAAGCTTTTAGAAGAAGAAGTAATCGAAGTAAAAAGCGTTGTTAAAGTAAACAAGGGTGGTAGACAAAGAAGATTTTCTGCTACTGTTGTTGTTGGGGATAAAAAAGGTAAAGTTGGATTAGGTATTGGAAAAGCTAACGAAGTACCTGATGCCATTAAAAAAGCCATTCAATCTGCTAATAAAAATTTAATTAAAGTGCCTATAACTGATAATAGAACAATTGCCCATGAAGTACACGGAACTAGTGGTGCTGCTAAAGTAATGCTTAAACCTGCTAGTGCTGGTACAGGAGTAATTGCTGGTGGTGCTGTTCGTGCCGTACTAGAACTTGCTGGTATTCATGATATTTTATCTAAATCTCTTGGTGCAAGAACGAAAAATAATATGGCTCAAGCTACAATTGATGCTTTAAAACAAATTAAAACACCTGAACATGTAGCTGAGTTAAGAGGAAAAACTATAGAGGAGATTTTAGGATAATGAAATTACATGAATTAGAAAAAAATATTGGGGCAACTAAAAGAAGAAAAATAGTAGGTCGTGGACCTGGATCAGGTTTAGGTAAAACAAGTGGCAGAGGACAAAAAGGACAAAATGCAAGAAGTGGTGGAGGAGTAAGAGCTACATTTGAAGGTGGGCAATTACCATTATATAGACGTTTACCAAAAAGGGGATTTTCAAATTATCAATTTAAAACTACTTATGCTGTAGTTAATGTTAGCGATTTGAATAGATTTGAAGATGGTACGTTAGTAACTCCTGCATTATTAAAAGAGGTTGGATTAGTAAATCGTGAATTAGACGGAATTAAAGTTTTAGGAAATGGAAACTTAGAAAAGAAGTTAACTATTCAAGCCAATAAATTTTCAAAAAGTGCAGTTGAAAAAATAGAAGCATCTGGAAGTAAAATTGAGGTGATCTAGTATGTTTCAACCATTGAAACAATTAATGTCACCAATCAATAAAGATTTAAGAGTAAGAATTCTTTATACTTTAGGTGCATTATTGATATTTGTTGTAGGAACAGGTGTTCAAATACCTGGTACAGCAGATGTCACTGGGAGTTTAGGTTTTCTAGAATTAATTAATGTTATGGGCGGAGGAGCTTTAAAGCAATTTTCCATTTTTGCTTTAGGAGTTATGCCTTATATTACAGCCCAAATCATTGTTCAATTATTACAAATGGATATTATTCCATATTTTAGTGAGTTAAGTAAACAAGGTCCAGTCGGACGTCAAAAGATTAATCAAATTACAAGATATATGGGAATTATTTTTGCCTTTATTGAAGGATTTGCCTTTTCTTTTGCTTTCTTAGGTAGTTCAATGTCAGCTATTGACTACATGTATGTAGCAACAGTTATGACTGCTGGTACTGCTTTCCTATTATGGTTAGGGGATCAAGTAACACAAAAAGGTATCGGTAACGGATTATCATTAATTATCATGGCTGGTATCATTGCTACACTACCTAATATGTTTATAACTGCTTTTAATGAATTGATATTTAGTGATAAATTATCATTACCATTAGGAATTTTATCTTTTGTTGGTTTTGTAATAGTTTATTTCTTAATTGTAATTGGTGTTATATTTATTGAAAATTCAGAAAGAAAAATTACTATTCAATATGCAAATAAAACAACTAGTGTCGTTGGTGGAAATCAATCATATATGCCAATTAAAATTAATACTGCTGGAGTAGTGCCTGTCATTTTTGCATCGAGCTTACTAGCAATACCTGCTACTATTGCTCAATTTATCAAAAACGATGGATTTACTCATTTCGTTAATACTTATTTAAACTATACTACACCAGTAGGATTTATAATATTTGTAGTATTAATATATTTATTCGCTTATTTTTATACATTCTTACAACTAAAACCTGAAGATTTAGCTAAGAACTTACAAGAAAATGGCGGATTTATTCCCGGTGTAAGACCAGGTAAAGATACTGAAAAATATATTAGTAATATATTGTCTAAACTTACTATTGTCGGAGGATTATTCTTAGTAATAATTTCGGGATTACCTATTATATTTAGTAATGTTACTAAGTTACCATCATCTATAACTATAGGTGGAACTAGTTTATTAATCGTTGTCGGTGTTGCACTTGAAACGTATAAACAATTAGAAGGTAGTTTAGTTACAAGAACATATAAGAAGGGATATAGTAGAAGATAATATGGAAAATTTAATCTTGATTGCTCCTCCAGGAGCAGGTAAAGGGACTTTATCGAAAGATTTAAAGGACAAGTACAATTATGTACACATATCAACAGGTGATTTATTGCGAGAAAGAGCTAGTAAAAATGATGAATTAGGTAATAAAATTCATGAAATGCAATCTAAAGGGATGTTAGTACCTGACGAAATAGTTGCTAGTGCTTTAAAAGAAAAATTACAAGAAAAAGATTGCCAAAATGGATATATTTTAGATGGATATCCTAGAACAGTTAGTCAAGCTGTAATTTATGATAATATTTTGAAAGAATTAAATAGTGATTTAGGTGTTGTAATTATATTAGATATTGCTAAAGAACAGTTGCAAGAAAGAATAACAGGTAGAAGGTTATGTCATAATTGCGATGCAATATACAATATATATAATCCTTTATTAGCACCACAACAAGATGGTATTTGTGATAAATGCGGTGGCGAGTTATATCAAAGAAGTGACGATAACT
>CANQYA010000110.1 GCA_947627965.1 uncultured Bacilli bacterium | reverse complement strand
AAGTTTTAATTAATAATTTTTTTGCTGGTATTAATTTTAATGGTAGCAAATATCAAGATATAGTAGGGAAAAAGATTAAAATAAACAATAAAGAATTTTTAATAAGTGGTGTTGTATCAATTAGCAAAAACGATATTTTAAATCTTAATAAATATTATAATGATTTGAGTACAACAGAAGTAGTATTTTTAGACTATAATCAACTAAAAACATTTGGTCAAGAAGGATCTTCAGAATATAAAATGGTAGTTTTCGATAGTAAATATTTACTAGATATTTATAGTAATTCAGAATTTGATTATATGTTTAGTGGCAGTACCTCTTATTTCTTTTATAAAAATGAAGTAGCAAATATCTCCATGAAAGTAATAGGAATAACACAAATAAGTTTTATAATAATAGTTGTAGTTTCAATGTTGACATTATTATTTTTAACAAATCAAATTAGTCTCGAATTATATTATCGAAAAAAAGAAATAGGTTACTTGCAATTATTTCATTTTGACAAAGATGATATTAGTTGGTTTATCATTTTAGAATATGTTCCTAATTTTTTAGTTTCCTTATTGGTCGCACTTTTAATATATTTTTTATTATCAATAATAATATTATTTGCTTGGGGTATTAATATTTTTATCAATGTTTTTGTATTATTATTGATTAATTTAATTTTCATATTATATATTTACCTAATTATAAAAATACCATTAAATAGATATTTGAAAAAAGATATTATTGATTTATTAAGATAATAAAATTATATTTTTACATAAATATTAAAGTAAATAAATATAAGGTGATTAAAGATAAAAAAATAAAAATAAGTATAGACAAAAATTCATACATTTGCTATACTACTTGCGAGTATTAAGTTACTCCTTGCTTCATTTTAGGTAATGAGGCCATAAGTCCAAAAGGAGGTGTAAGATAATGAATAAATACGAAATAATGTTCATTGTAAAACCAGATTTAGAAGAAGCTAATATTAAAAGTGTATTGGATTCTATGAAAAGTGTTATTGAATCAAAAAACGCTAAAATATTAGAAGTTAAAGAAATGGGACAAAGAGAACTAGCATACGAAATTAATAATTATAAAACAGGTTATTATTTCTTAATAGTGCTAGAATCTAGTAACAATGATGCAACTGTAGAATTTGATCGTGTAGCATTAATTAATGAAAATATTATTCGTCATTTAATTGTAAAAGTTGACGAATAATTAAAGAAAGGAAGTTTATTATGAATAAAGTAATGTTAATTGGAAGATTAACAAGAGACCCTGAATTAAGATACACAGGAAGTAATTTACCAGTTGCAACTTTTACCTTAGCAGTAAATAGAAATTTTACTAATCAAGCAGGTGAAAGAGAAGCTGATTTCCTTAACGTTGTTGTTTGGAGAAAACAAGCTGAAAATATAAAGAACTACTTAACACAGGGTAGTCAAGTTGCAGTTGAAGGAAGAATTCAAACAAGAAGTTATGATGATCAAGAAGGAAAAAAACGATATATTACAGAAATCATTGCTGATAATGTACAATTTTTAGACACAAAAAGTGCAAGAGAAAACCAAGTAGTTGGATCTAACGATAATTTTAATGATGTAACACCTAATGATTTTCCAACAAACATGGAAACAACTAACGTTAAAAATGATCCTTTCTCTGACTTTGGTGCGAATATAGAAATTAGTGATGACGAATTACCATTCTAAAAGGAGGATACAATGGCAGAATTTTTTAGAAAAAAGAAAAAAGTATGTTATATGTGTACTGGAAAAAATATAGATTATAAAGATGTTGAAACTTTAAAAAGATATATTAACGAAAGAGGTAAAATATTACCAAGACGTGTTACAGGAGCATGTGCAAAACATCAAAGACATATAGCAGAACAAATTAAAAGAGCAAGAGCAGTTGCTTTGTTACCATATACAAAATAGATACGAATAAAGTATCTTTTTTTATTTTTAATTTTTACAATACATGTTATAATTGTAATAAGATAGGAGCGGGTAATTATGAATAAAACTAAGAAAAAAAGAAAAAATCTTAATAATGAAGGATTTACTTTAATTGAAATAATAGCAGTAGTAATTATTCTTGGTGTTTTATTGACAGTAGCGTCTTTAGCTGTATCAAAATACACAATTAGAACTAAGAGTATGACATATCAGTCATATGTAAAAAGTTTAAAAGATGGAACTGATAATTATATGGTTGATTGTTTAAATTATGGCGAAAATAGTTGTGTTATACCAACAAATGGTTCAAAAATAAAAGTAACTTACGATGAACTATTACAAAATAAATATATTGATGCCTTAAAAGATCCTGAAGGAAATGGTTACTGTGATAAAAGTTTTGTAATTGTTTCTAATGAAAGTGAAGCATCTCTCGATTTAAAATATCAAGTATGTTTATATTGTAAAAATTATGAAAGTACAACTGCTATTTGTAGTGAAGCTTATGATTGGGAAAGCGGTAATGTAGATAATCCTGGTGATAAAGAAGAAGAAAAAGAACCTGAGAAGGAACCCGAGAAAGAGCCTGAACCAGAGTTAGTAAAACTTTCAGAACAAATATTGGCTGATAATGAAGAACAAGCAGATACTAATATAAATTTTGGAGAAATAAGTAGTGATACTAACGGAAAAGGATTATATTATACAAGTAAGAATACGGAAGGTAATAAGGTAACATATTACTTTAGAGGAGATGTAAAAAATAACTATGTTTATTTTGCTGGATATTATTGGCGAGTAATAAGAATAAATGAAGACGGTTCAATAAGGTTAATTTATCAGGGTGAAACAAAAGATGCAACAGGGAAAAATGCAACTATCGGAACAAGTAAATTTAATTCTAGAAGAGACGATAATGCCTTTGTTGGATATATGTATGGTACGCCTACCGATGATTCAAACCATTTTTCAACTTCTTACGAACAAGCCCACGCGAATGAAGTGGATTCTGATATTAAGAAGGTCTTAGACAAATGGTATGCACAAAATTTATCACAATACAAAACATATATAGCGGATACAGGCTTTTGTAATGATCGAAGTTTATCGAGCAAAACTACAGGTAAAGG
>CANQYA010000109.1 GCA_947627965.1 uncultured Bacilli bacterium | reverse complement strand
GTTTCATTTTCATTTATTTGATAAGCATTTATTTTTTCTCTTTCCCACGAAGGAATGATATAACTTAGTAATAAAACGGGAATATTACCTCTTAACTGAGTAACATAAGCTAGATTAAATGATCCTTCTTCACTATAAGCATTTTCAATATTAATACGATCTCCTACTTCGATCGTCCCCCCATCGACAAAGACATAGTATGGTAAAGGAAAAGTCATAACAATATAAAAAACAATTAAAAATATAATTTGTTTATAATTTTCTTTAAAGAAATTTTTGATATAGTTCCATATTTTATTCATTATCTTAATCACATCCTCATTTAATTATAACAGAAAGATTGATATTTATGAAAACAAAAATTACAAGTTTACTAATTATTTTATTGCTATTAGGTATGATTGTTTTATTTTTATCATTTCCAAACGATATTATATCTTCTGTTACTTTTTCAATTTCAATATGGAAAGATAAACTTATTCCTACAATGTTTCCTTTCTTTATGGTAGCTAATCTACTTATTAATTATGGTTTTATTGAATTATTAGAAAGTTTATTAAGTAACTTTATGAATAAATTTTTTCATTTACCAGGTGCTTCTTCCTTTGTCTTAATTGGTAGTTTAATATCGGGTTTCCCTAGTAGCAGTAATTATATAAATGAATTATTAATAAATAAAAAGATTAGTGAAAAAGATGCAGAATACTTATTAAAATTTAATCACTTCTCTAATCCTTTATTTGTAATTGGTACGATAGGAGTATTATTATTAAACGATAAAAAAATAGGTCTTATTATTTTAACTGTTCATATCTTAACTAACTTTATAATAGCTATTCTTTTTCTCCCTAAAAATAAACCTTCCCTTAATGAAAATATTTCTTTAAGGGAAGGAATTAAAAAAATGCATAAAAAAAGATTAAATAGTAATCAATTTAGTGAAGTTTTAACTAATAGTATTTTTAAAACTTTTAAAACTTTACTTTTATTGTTAGGTATTATTACTACTTTTCTTATTTTAACTATTATTATAAAAAGAATATTTAATTTTAATGATATAAGTATTGCTATTATTAGTGGTCTATTGGAAATGACACAAGGGGTAACGGCTATTTCTGAATTGAGTTTAGCTATTAATATCAAAGCTAGTTTAATAACTTTCTTTATTTCTTTTGGGGGATTTAGTATTCATATGCAGGTAATGAGTATTTTATCTAATACTAATATCAAGTATTTTCCATATTTTATAGCTAGATTACTTCATGGTTTAATAGCTAGTAGTATTGTCTATTTAATTTTAACTTTTAACTAAGACCAGTAGTTACAATATTTATGACGAATTCATCTTTTAAATCTTGATGCTTAATTCTTAAATTTATCTTATAGATAACTCCATATTCTAATTTATCTATATCAGTAGTAGAAATTAACATATAATCATTTACTACTTTAGCAAAACGAGGATCGGGATTATTATATTTAACTCCTCCATACAATAAATAATCTGAAGTATAAGTAAAATAATGTCCTTCGTCATTTACTTCGATAACTTCGTGAGCTATTTGTAATTTTTTAGAAGTATTATCTAAAAAATTTATAACAATACAGCCATCTATTACTTCGTCAGAACTATCTAAACAATATTCCATATTTTTTACTTTTCTTTTAATGGTATCTTGATATATATCAGTAGTAAGAGTATTTTTTAATGTTTCTAGTCTACTTTTTATCGCTTCTCTTTCTTCTTTTTCGTGATAATTATTGATAAGAGAAAACATGGCAATAGCTAAAAACATAACAAAGATAAAACTTAAAATTAATTCAATAACAGTAAAACCTTTATTATCCAACTTCATAACGCACCTCGATATTAGAAAATTCACCATTGTTATAAACAACTATTAAACGATTATAATTATTATATTTACTAGAGTATTTATCGTATTTAGGTAAGTAATCAATATATTCTTTTAAAGCACGATTAATATTTTTATCGTCTTTAGCTTTGGCTTTAATCGATCCTAATTTGAAAGAGGTAATAATTATTTCTTTTACATTCAAATACTCTTCATTTAATAAAGTATTGCAATAATTAACGGCTTTAAGTTGATCACATAATTCATTTTTGGTAACATTGACACCGTCTTCGGAGGTTTCATAATTTTTATAAATAGTATAAGGACTACTACTAGTTAAAATACTTCTCTTACTAGAGTCCTCGTTTATTTCTCTTAAAATTAATTTTCTTATTTCATTAGCTTTATATGTTCCTTCGACGGTGTCATAATTATTAATACGTTCATAGTCAGCCATTAATGGTAGGAAATTAGCAAATAAAAAGGTCGATATACCCATTACAAAAACAGCTACAATAATAGTTTCAACCAAAACAAATCCTCTACTGTCAAGTCTTTTCATCTTTTTCACTTACCTTTATTGATTATATTCTAAATATATTATATAATAAATTATGGTAAAATACTATATGAAAATAAAAAGGGGAAATAATTATGGTAGAATACGATTTACAAAAAATCCCAATAGTTGATTTAGTTAATCAAATAATTATATATGCCGCAAATCATAATGCTAGTGACATCCACCTAGATCCAAGAGAAGATTGTTTAGTTGTCAGAATGCGTATTGATGGGGAATTAAGAGATCATACTATTATCCCAAAAGAATATGAACGTAACCTAATAACGAGGGTTAAACTAATATCTAATATGAATATAACAGAGACAAGACTTCCCCAAGATGGAGCGATTAAAGGTCGTATTCAAAATAAAGATTTAGATATGCGTGTTTCTGCCCTACCTACTAACGAAGGTGAAAAAGTAGTTATTCGTATTCTTGATTTTACCAAAAGTTTGACAGGATTAGATTCTTTAGGATTTTCTCCTAAAAATCTTGAATTAATTCAAAAAATGTTAGCTGTTCCTAATGGAATTATTCTAGTAACAGGAGCAACGGGAACTGGAAAATCGACAACTACTTATTCCATGTTACAAGCTTTAAATAAAGAAGGTACTAATATTATTACCGTTGAAGACCCAATCGAAATGAATATCGAAGGCGTTAATCAAGTTCAAGTAAATAGTGAGATCGGTTTATCTTTTG
>CANQYA010000108.1 GCA_947627965.1 uncultured Bacilli bacterium | reverse complement strand
GTTCATAGTTGTTTCTGCTAACTGGTCTGCATTCATTTCACCTAATCCTTTATAACGTTGAATTTCACATTTACGATTACCAACTTTTTCTTTCATTTCGGCAATACTGTAAGCGTATTCTGTCTCTTTACCACAAGTTATTTTAAATAATGGTGGTAAAGCTATATATAGTTTACCTGCTTCGACAAGTGGTCGCATATAACGGTAAAAGAAAGTTAAAAGTAAACACTGAATATGAGCTCCGTCATCATCGGCATCGGTCATTATAATAACTTTATCGTACTCGCAGTCGTCAATCTCGAAGTTAGGACCGTATCCTGCTCCTACCGTATAAATAATGGTATTGATTTCTTCATTTTTAAAAATATCGTCTAATTTAGCCTTTTCGGTATTAATTACTTTACCTCTTAATGGTAAAATAGCTTGAAATTTACGATCGCGTCCCTGTTTAGCAGAACCACCAGCAGAGTCTCCTTCGACTAAAAATAATTCATTTTTTAATTTGTTTTTGGTCTGAGCAGGAGTAAGTTTACCCGATAAAGTCCTCTCCTTTTTAGACGTTTTACCTCGTCTTGCCTCGTCTCTTGCTCGTCTTGCTGCCTCTCTTGCCGTTTTACTTTTTAAAGATTTTTCGACGATATCGGTAGCAACACCTTTATTTTCTTCTAAAAAATATTGTAATTTCTCAGTAACAATAGCTTCAACTACGGTTCTTGCAATCGGTGTTCCTAACTTGCCCTTCGTTTGCCCTTCAAATTGAAGTAATGCTTCCGGAATTTTTAAGCTAATAACAGCCGTCAATCCTTCGCGGACATCGCTCCCTTCAAAAGCTTTATCTTTTCCTTTGATATAACCATTGTTTTTAGCATAATCATTAAAAACTCTCGTAAGAGCGGTCTTAAAACCTATTTCGTGACTACCACCGTCGATTGTTTTAACATTATTGACAAAAGATACAATATTTTCGTTATAAGTATCCGTATACTGCATACTTATATCGACTTCGATATCATCCTTTGTTCCTTCAATATTAATCACTTTATGTAAAACATTTTTATCTTCGTTTAAATAACTGACAAATTCTTCTAAGCCTTTATCATAACAATATTTATTAACGCGAGCTGTCTCTTCGTCAACTACTTCAATAGTTAATCCTTTAATTAAGAAAGCTTGTTCTTGCATCCTTTCACAAATAGTTGTAAAAGAGAAAGAAATATTAGGAAAAATATCTTCGTCAGGTAAGAAACGAACCATTGTCCCCGTTTTATTAGTTGAACCTATCTTTTTTAAAGGAACAGTTGTTTTCCCACCATTCTCAAATTTAATATAATACTCGTACTTATCACGTCTAATCGTTACTTCCATCCACTTACTTAAGGCATTGACAACACTCGCACCAACACCGTGTAATCCACCTGATACTTTATACCCGGCATTTTCAAATTTACCCCCCGCATGTAATACGGTATAAATAACTTCAGGTGTCGACATTCCTGAGGCATGCATCCCCGTAGGTACACCTCGTCCATGGTCTAAAACACTGACACTACCGTCTTTATGTAAAGTTACTCTAATTAAATCTCCGTAACCATTCATCATTTCATCAATTGAGTTATCGACAATTTCCCAAACAAGATGATGTAACCCTTTTCTATCAGTCGATCCAATATACATTCCCGGACGTTTTCTTACAGCTTCTAATCCTTCTAGTATTTTTATGGAACTTTCATCATATTTTAATGCCATGCTATCATCTCCTAATACATTATAGCAAATCTTCTAATTAAAAAAAAGAAAAATTGACGATTTTTGACAGAGATAGTTTTTAAGAACCAAAAAAAGAACTTAATTTCCTTTTATAGTTTTTTTAAGTTCTTTATTAGAATTATTTTCTGCGACATAATCAAATAATGAATATTCTTCTAAATAATCATTATCATTATTTTTAGAAGATCTTAATTTTGCTATTTTTTCTTTTAATTGTTGCTTATCAGCTTCTAATTTTTCACCATATTTATTCTTTAAATCATAATATTTACGAAATTCGTCATAACGCAATAATCTTTCTCCTAATTGATATCTTAAATAATTTATTTCTTCTAATATATCATACTCGACAAAAGCATTATTATAATAATAAACGGAAGAATTAAGCCTAGCCATGATATTTAAAGTTTCTTTAGTAAGATTATTATCTTTTTCTTTCATTATAAAATCATAAAAGCCATTATTCCCACTAATATAATCAAGTTCTTCCTCAATCATATCGTAGTCTCTTATTTTACCTGATACAGTATTAGAAACAGTAGTCTTTAAAAAGTTATTATCAAAATAAACTCTTAATGGAACCATATAATTATTGTTCATATAGCCAATAAATAATTTATGTAAATTATAACTACTAACTTTAAAATTAGAAACATATTTAGAAAATAAATCGTCTAAATTTTTGGCTTTAGCTGTCGCATTATCAATATCTACTAAAGTATTTTTAGGAACACTCTCGTCTTTCAAAGTTAAATCCTTATATTTATATATTTCTATTACTTGTAATTGTTCTTTATCAAAATGAATACAAAACTGAGTTGAAGAATATTTTGGTTCAAATATTAACATATATCTTTTATTATTAAAATTTTTATTCATAACATATCCCCCATATCTTCATTATACCAAAAAAATGCCTATTTGTCAAAAATCAAACTTACTAGGATTAAAATCAATATCTATTTTTAACTTATTATTGCTTTTGTAATACTCAATTATTTTGTTTAAACTACTATATAAATTATCTTCTTTTTTATATTTAATAATTATTTGAAAATGATAATTATTATTTATTTTAAATATATTACTGATACTAGGTCCTAAAATAATACTAGAAAGTAGATTATCGTTAAGATATTTAGCTATTTTATTCGCTTCATTTTTAGCTAATTCATAATCACTACTAATAATTTTAATTAGTGCTAGATAGTAATAAGGGGGATACTTTAACTTCATACGAATATTCATTTCTTGTTTAAAGAAATTTATATAATCGTGATTTTTAGCTAAATATATAGCATAATGATCTTTATTAAAGGTTTGAATTATTACTTCTCCTTCTTTATTACCCCTACCACTTCTTCCTGATACTTGACATAATAATTGGAAAGTATCTTCACTACTTTTATAATT
>CANQYA010000107.1 GCA_947627965.1 uncultured Bacilli bacterium | reverse complement strand
GTCTATTTTCGTGATTTTTGTCGTGATATAATATTTGTATGAAAAAAGTATTGACAAAACTTAGATAGTCAATTTGTTTAATATTAGAGTTATTTGGAGAAAATAAATCATTGATAAATATCAAAATAGTCATTGATAACCACGCCAAACTAATAATAAATATTGGTATATAAATAGCATTAATCCTACTAATTGATGTAATAGCAGTAGTAGTCACAGTTATCGACAAAATGATACTAATTACTGTACTACCTATCCCTTCAAATTTTTTATTCAATTTTTCGGACTCTTGATTTGCTTTCTCCAATTTTTTTCTATTTTCTCTATATTTTTTGTACTTAAAATACTATTAACTTCAAAAATCATATTTTTTATTAAGTAATAATTATGTTGTAACCTATTATAACTTTCTACGCTTTTTACAACTTCTTCTTCTGAATTTGATAAAATATATTCAATATTATTTAATAATATGCCATTTTCGCTATCACCTGCAAAATTCTTTATTTTTTCCCTCATTTCTGTTGAAATATCATCATATGTAATATCAGGGAAATCAATCTGATCCTTTAATAAAGTAATTTTTTCAAGTAAACCATTTGACCTTATGTAATAATTTTGGATCTCGGTTTCTATTTTTTCCTCAATGGACTTCTTTTCATCTTCACTATTACTATCTTTACTACACAATAAATCATTCATTTTTTCTTGTATTTGTGATAGTATATCTTCTTTTTTCTTGCTCATTTTAACTTTCTAAAAAGGTTTCTTTAAACCATTTTTTTGTTTCTTCTTTTGAAATTACTCCATACCTTTGAGTGTTAGACCATGGAGCCTTTTTACTGTGGGTTAAAGTTATTAATTGTGACGATGTTAATTTACCAAAAATAGAGTAAACAGAATTAATACTTTCGATGATACTTTCATCATTTAAATCTGTTTCATTATCATCGCATACTTCCGCAATATTTAAATCCATATATTTTTTATATTTTGAATAAATTTTTTCAGAAACTGGTCCGTATGTCCAAGCTTTAAAATTATCGTTATATAAATTATCCTTGTCATATTTTGCCATATAATACGCTTCAATAAAATATAACAATTTTTGTAATTTTAATTGAGTAATAGCAGTTCCTTTAGAGTTATACTTACAAATTAGATATTTGGCTACACTCAAAATATCAATCCCTGACTTCATAAGCATTCCACCTTTACTATTTCCTAATCTAAATATAGAATACCACAAATTTGTAATATATTCTAGTACTTTCTTCATAATAATGTCAAGCCCCTTTTAATATATATTATTTACTACTCAATATATATTATTATACTAATATTTCCAATTTCCTAAAAATATATTAAATTTTCAATTCTTAAAGGTTTAAAAAAATACAAATAAATATTAACAAATTTTATTTAACCTTTATTTTATATGGTAATACCTTCGTTCCATCTCCAGAAGTAACTTCTGCATTAGATGCAAGATTGATGACGGGGCGGACACCAAAAACACTTAACACATTCGCACCGTACAAAGTCCCTGTTGAATGAACGTACCAATCACTCGCAACGGAACCGGCAGAGCTGAAGCTGAATGAACTCATAGTCCAATAATTAACTCCTGTATACAAGTAATAACTACTATTTGCTACTCCATATATTCCTCCTGCATATGCTACTTCATCTGCTGTTATTAGTCCTACTTTTTGGGTGGACTTTTTATTACCTTTTTCGTTACTTACGGTAAATAAATTTTGTTTGGTATTAGGACAAGCAAACTGTGGTGCTTTAGTACTATTATAATATAGCCTTGCTCCTGGTCCATAATGCGTGTCTACCCTTCCAATTCCTGTTCCTGTTGATAAGCTTCGATCATTACAAAATCCTGTATCGGCTATATAACTATCATATTCAGTTAAGTGTTCTTTATACCATTCCTCTAATTTAGTTTTAATAGCAGAATTCACTTCGTTTTTATGAGCTTGTTCATATGAGGTTGACCAATATCCTGTATGGGTTTCACCACCCATTAATTTGTATGTGTTTCCATCATTTTCAGTTTGCGTTATTTTAATCATATGAGTACATGTTGTACTTTGACTATAACATGTATAGTAATTATGGTATGTTTCTGTATAAGTTCCATCTACTATTGTTCCTGTTAAAGTATATATTCCTGTCTTATTATCAAAGGTGTATCCTGTTCCCATTTTTACTGTTCCTGTTGTACTATGCCATGACCAACCACTATAATTTCCATATCCATCAGTATAAGTAGTTGGTGTACCATGCATATAACCCACCATTGAATTATCACCTAACATTGAATTAAAAGCACTACTTCCAATAGTTGCACTACTTCCAGTAGCATTTGCCGTTGTTCCCTGATAGATTAACCTTATCGAACCGTCTTCGTTTATCCTTACTATTCGCCAGTAAAAACCTCCAAAAAATACATAATTATTTTTAACATCTCCTCTAAAATAATATGTTACTCTGTTATCTTCAGTATTCTTATTGGTATAGTATAATCCTTTTCCGTTAGTATCACTACTTATTTCTCCAAAATTAATATTGGTGTCTGTCTTTTCTTCATTATCATAAAGTATCTTTTGCGATAGTCTTGTTGGTATTATATCTGGTTCTTTTTCGGGCTTTTCTTCTAAATCTTGTATATATGTTATATCTATTTGTAATTCATTATCTTTTAAGTTAGGGTCGGCTAATATTTCTCCATTATAACTTATTGTTACATTAAAGGTAGTTGATGCACCATGACTTAATTTATCTCCTTCTTTTATATTACTTATTTCAAACTTTATCGCATCACTTCCTAACTCTGTTGCATTTATCTTATTTATAATGGCATTTAAACTTCCTTTATTTTCTACTGTTATTTCATAAACAATACTATCTCCTGGTTTTGTAAACGCAACATTGAAAGTAGCTAGGGTTCCTGATGCCTTAGGTTCTTCTTTTACTATTACACCATCAGTTTTAGAAGTTTCTTTAATACTAGTAAACAAAATATTCCAAGTACTTGTTATATTGGCTGTACCATTTATTTTTATATTAGAAATAAACATAGAATACCCAATAGTCATAATTAATATTGCAATACACATAGATAGTATTATTATTTTTTTATTCATTTCTTACCATCTCCGAATATATTATTC
>CANQYA010000106.1 GCA_947627965.1 uncultured Bacilli bacterium | reverse complement strand
AAATTTTTAAGATTAGGTTATAAAGAAGTAGCAAGAGCAGGTCTATTACACGATTTCTTTTTAGTTGCGAATAATGATGTTGATGCAACTAAAAGGTTAGATGTTTTGATAAATCATCCTAAATATGCAGTAAACAATGCTAAAAGATATTTTGATTTGTCTTTAAAAGAAGAAAATATAATTGCTTCTCATATGTTTCCTGTTTCATTAACTGTACCAAGGTATGCAGAAAGTTGGATCGTTGATCTTGTCGATAACGTCGTTGCAATATACGAAGCTTTTTATGCTACGAGAAAATATTTAGGAATGGCTGTTAATTTTCTATTGTTAGTTGTTTTAAATTATTGGCGTTAGTTAATAGTTTGATTTAAAATTAAAAGGTAGTGCTGTTTATAAGTACTACCTTTTAATGATTATCTTCCTTTTTACTATTATTTATAGTTTTAGTATAAAAAGAAAATCACCTAACTTAGGTGATGCTAAAAAATATTTTGGCAACACTCAACATGCACAATTGAATGTTCCTTTTTTATTTTATGCAAGTTTCTTCGCCAAATACATAATATCACAAACTTGTACTTTTATCAAGTACAAGTTAAAGACAAAAAAAGAACCGATTAATTGGATTGTTCTTTTTGGTTAATAAATAATGGTGTCCCCAGTAGGACTCGAACCCGCATCTATCCCTTAGGAGGGGATTGCTCTATCCTGCTGAGCTATGAGGACATAACAAGATTATAACATACATATTATTAAAAGAAAAGTGTAAACTGCTGTTTAAAATTATACCATATACACCTATATATGGTATAATTATGTAATAGAGGTTGATTATATGAAATATAGTATTATTGTTCCCGTTTATAACGTTTTTTCTTTTTTAGACAAATGTCTTAAAAGTATTGAAAAACAAACTTATACTAAATTTGAAGTAATAATAATAAATGACGGTACCCAAGACAACAGCATGGATATTATAAATAAATACATAAAAAAAGATAAACGTTTTCAAGTTTATACTAAAGAAAATGGTGGTCTTAGTGATGCTAGAAATTATGGGGTTACAAAAGCAAATGGTGATATAATCATTTTTGTTGATGGTGATGATTATCTCGATAAAGACTTATTACTTAATTTAGAAGAAGAATTTAGCAAGTCTAAAGAAATAGAAGTTATTAGGTATCAATTCCGTTTAGTAGACGAAAATGGTAATTTTTTAGAGCAGACTAGTTATCGTTGCTTTTCTAATTTACCAGCTACTACGGCTTATCCTATACTATTAAAAGATGCTTATGTTGATGTCGCTTGGGCATATGCTTATCGTAAAGAATTCTTTATGCAAAATAAATTTATGTATGCTAAAGGGAAAATAAATGAAGATTTTGGTCTTACACATTTAATTTTAGTAAAAGCTAAACATATTTCTTCCATTCCTTATGTCGGTTATAACTATGTTCAAAGAGAAGGTAGCATTATGACAACTAAAAGTCGTAGCCAAAATTTAAGAAAAGTATATGATACTTTATATCACTATGATAATTATATAAAAATTTTAAATGAAGATTCTAGTATTGCTAATAGTAACCGAGATTTATTAATAGAATATATTATAAAAACTATTATTGACCGTTCAAGATTATTAGACAAAGAAGATTTTGATAAATATATTAAAGATTTAAAGAAAAGAAAAATATATAAATATTTTCCTAATGAAACTAAAAAAGATAAACTAAGGAGAATGGTTATTAAATTTTCTTTAAAAAATTATGTATTAAAAAATATAAGATAGGAGCGAAAATAATGAGTACAAATTTAAAAGAAGATTGTAGTAGAAAAGAACATTTAAGTTGGGATGAATACTTTATGGCAATTGCTATGTTAACAGCAGAACGTAGTAAAGATCCTAATACCCAAGTAGGAGCGTGTATAGTATCAAGTGATAACCGAATATTATCAATCGGATATAACGGAACACCTAATGGCTATAAAGACGAGGAATTTCCATGGAATAGAGAAGGTAATCCTCTAGATACTAAGTACATGTACGTATGTCATGCTGAACTTAATGCTATTTTAAACTTTAGAGGGGGAAGACGTGAATTAGAAGGTTCAAGAATTTATGTTGATTTATTTCCCTGTAACGAATGTAGTAAAGCTATTATTCAATGCGGAATAAAAGAAGTTATATATTTAAGTGATAAATATAGTGATACTGATAGTACTATTGCTTCTAAAAGATTATTAGATAAATGTGGTGTTTCTTACCGTCAAATAAAATTAGATAAAAAAATTATACTTAATAAGTAGGAGGAAAAATATGCAACCAATTATTGGGATAGTTGCTAGACCGAATAAATTAGATAATACCAATATATTATCAGTAGTAGAAGATTATCGTTTAGCTGTTATCAAAAGTGGAGGAAATCCCATATTAATATTGCCACCACAAAAAGTTAATTATGCTATGTACAGTTCAAAACAAGTAAATAGTATGACTGACTTAGAAAAAGAGATGCTAAACGAACAATTAAAACTTTGTAATGGAATTCTTATGCCAGGAGGAACATATCGCTACGAATATGACCGATATATTACTAATTATTGTTTAGAAAAAAATATACCAATATTAGGAATTTGTTTAGGTATGCAACTTCTTGCTACGCATATTAATCGTGATACTTTAGAATTAATTAAGGACGATACTCATTTTAAACCTGGTATTAATGAAGCTCATCGTGTTAATATTGTTAAAAATTCAAAATTATATAGTATTTTACAAGAAGATTTTTTAATAGTTAACAGTAGACATAAATACAAAGTAACAGAAGTAGGAGATAATACCGTTGTAGGTTATGATCCTTCTATGACAATTGAAGCAATCGAAAATAGAAATAATGATTTTGCAATAGGAGTGCAATGGCATCCTGAAAATCTAATGCACAAAGAAACAAGTAAAAGACTTTTTAAAAGCTTTATAGGAGCGTGTATAAAAAATGAAAATAAAATATAATTTAATTTATAAAGACGAAAAGACACAAGCTAGATATGGAATAATAGAAACTAATCATGGTACTTATGAAACCCCTATGTTTATGCCAGTAGGAACAAAAGCTACCGTTAAACTTTTAACACCCGACGAGTTATACGATGTAAAAGCAGGGATAATTCTTGCTAACACTTATCACTTATGGTTAAGACCAGGTGCTTCCTTAATATCTAAAGCGGGCG
>CANQYA010000105.1 GCA_947627965.1 uncultured Bacilli bacterium | reverse complement strand
GATCAAATTAATGATATAATTACGACCGCACCTAATATTATTTCCGATTTAACTAATTTTGTTAATAATTTATTAGTCGATATATCTAATATTTATGATTATGATTTAGTAACATTACAAAACGATGTTGAAAATATCTTTAATGGATTATTTTTATCAATTACAGTTGATTTACCAACGACGATCGTTAATACTATTAAATCAATTATTAGTGGAGGTATAAACTTTATCTTTGGTTTATTTGTTGCTTTCTATATGTTGCTTGACTTTAAAAACGTGAGAAAGAATTTATTAATGTTTATTCCTAAAAAAATTCATGCTGAAGCTATTACTTTAACCGATAGATTAAATAGAATGTTAAAAAATTATGTCCAAGGAACATTGCTAATTATGTTACTGTTATTTATCTGTCAGTCAGTCGCGTTTGCTATAGTTGGATTAAAAGCTCCTTTAGTATTTGGTTTATTCTGTGCGATAACTAATGTTATTCCATATTTCGGACCATATATAGGTGGTGTTCCTGCTATTGTGGTAGGTTTTACTATTAATCCATTAACAGGAATATTTACTTTAATTGCCGTAATTATTTGTCAGGGACTTGAAAGTTATTTCTTAAATCCAGTAGTTATGAGTAAGACGATGAAACTTCACCCTGTAACAATTATGATTGGGCTATTGATATTTGGTCATTTCTTTGGTATACTAGGTATGATTTTTTCAACGCCGATAATATCTTGTGGCAAAATAATTTTAAATTATTTCAATGATAAATATCAAATTTTAGATATGATTAATGATAATAAAGAGGACGAAGAAAAAGAAAAGTATAGTGAGTAATATTTTATAGAGAGTTAATGAAGGTGGAAATTTAACAAATATCTTACTAGAAAGCTACTTTGGAGTTCTCTCGGTATAACCGTTATGATAATTAAGACCAAAATAGGATGGTACCGTGATATTTCACTCCTATAATTTGGTCTTTTATATTTAGAAAGGAAGTTTTTTATGAAAAAAATAGTAGCCATCGTTGGAATGTGTGGAAGTGGTAAGAGTGTAGCGTCAGACTTTTTAGTAAATAAAGGATTTAAAAAAGTTTACTTTGGTGGCGTTACGATGCACAAACTTAAAGAAAATAACTTAGAAGTAAATCCTAAAAATGAAGAAATGATGCGAAAAAAATTAAGAGAAGAATTAGGTATGGGTGCTTATGCTAAAATCCTTTTACCTAAAATAAAAGAGTATGCTCAAGAATATGATACCGTTTTAGATGGTCTTTACTCTTGGGACGAATTAAAAATATTAAAAGAAGAATTAAAGGGCAACCTTGTAGTAATTGCTATTGTTGTCGATAAAGAAATTAGGTATGATAGATTATCTAAAAGAGAAGTAAGACCTCTTTCAAGGGAAGAAGCACAACACCGTGATATATCCGAAATAGAAGGTATAGCTAAAGCTGGACCTATAGCTTTTGCTGACTACTACATATTTAATAATGGTAATATTAGTGAATACGAAGAAAGATTAAAAGAAATAATTGATTTATTATAGGAGGCATTATGAAATATTTAACAAGTACAGAAATTAGAAACTTATGGTTTAGTTTTTTTGAAAAGAAAGGACATAAAATATTAGAAAGTGCCCCTTTAGTACCAATGGATGATAAAAGCTTATTATTTATTAATGCTGGTGTAACTCCTTTAAAGAAATATTTTGATGGAAGTGTTATACCTGATAATAAAAGATTATCTAGTATTCAAAAATGTATTCGTACTAACGATATAGAAAACGTTGGCGTTACGAAAAGACATTTAACTTTTTTTGAAATGATGGGTAATTTTTCTATTGGGGACTATTTTAGAAATGAAGCTTTAGAATTTGCTTACGAATTACTTACAAGTGAAGAATATTTTGGCATTCCTAAAGAGAAATTATATGTAACGGTGTACGTCAATGACGAAGAAACATATAACAAATGGGTTAGTTTAGGAATAGATAGTAGTCATATTGCTAGATTAGAAGGAAACTTTTGGGAAATAGGGGAAGGACCATGTGGACCAGATAGTGAAATATTTTATGATCGTGGGGTAGAATACGATAAAGATAATAAGGCTTTAGAAAACTTTATGCACGACTTAGATCAAGAACGTTTTGTGGAAATATGGAACAATGTTTTTAGTCAGTATAATTCCAAAAGTAATTTAAAAAGAGAAGAATATCCCGAATTACCAAATAAAAATATAGATACTGGTGCAGGTCTTGAAAGATGGTGCTGTCTTTTTCAAAAAGTCGATTCTCCATTTGAAACAGATTTATTCGTACCTATTATTGAACATATTTCTCAAATAGCTAATAAAAAATATAATCAAGAGATGCCATATAAAGTAATTGCCGACCATATAAGAACTATAACAATGGCTTTAACAGATGGTGCTAATTTTGAAAATACAGGACGAGGTTACGTACTAAGGAGATTACTTCGTCGCAGTGTCCGTATGGGTAAAAAATTAGGGATAAACGAACCATTTATTTATAAGTTAGTAGATACCGTAGCTGATATAATGAAAGATAGTTATCCTGATGTTTTAAAAGAAAAAGAAGTAGTTAAAAATTTGGTTTTACAAGAAGAAAATTTATTTCATAAGACTTTGGAACAAGGAGAAAAAAGATTATATCAAATTATTGGTTCCAGCAAAGATAAAACCGTAAGTGGTTACGATGTCTTTAAATTATATGATACATATGGTTTTCCTTACGAATTAACTTTAGAATATTTAGAAGAATTAGGTTACACAACTTCAAAAGAAGAATTTGATAAATATATGGAAGAAGCTAAAAAATTAGCTAAAGATAGCCGTCAAGATAACGCTAATATGCATAGTCAAAATGAAGAATTATTATCTTTTAAAACACCTAGTACGTTTTTATATAATGTAGATAATGTCACTTCTCAAGTTATAGGTTTATTCGATGGTGAAAAGTTTGTCAATAGTCTTAATAAAGAAGGGTATATTATCTTAGATAAAACTTGTTTTTATGCAACTAGTGGAGGTCAAGTTAATGATATTGGAATTATTACAAGTGATAATTTTCAAGCTAAAGTAATAGATGTTGTTAAAACACCTAATGGGCAACATTTACATAAAGTAGAATTAACCAAAGGAACAATTAATCTTAATGATACT
The DNA here is from genome assembly GCA_947627965.1 of uncultured Bacilli bacterium. Taxonomy (GTDB): domain Bacteria; phylum Bacillota_I; class Bacilli_A; order RF39; family UBA660; genus RGIG3091. The sequence continues at coordinate 64 of CANQYA010000105.1, read as the reverse complement.
TGTCATTGTGAAATTGCTTTAGAAAGAAGAAAGAAAATAGCAAGAAACCATAGTTGCGTCCATC
>CANQYA010000104.1 GCA_947627965.1 uncultured Bacilli bacterium | reverse complement strand
CCGTTGTCAGCTGATTTTACTTGAAATCCATACTTTTCAGATTTTTTATTTAAGTTATCTAATAATTCTGCTCTTTTTTCTTGATACTTTTGTGTTATAATATTTTTTTCTTTTTCAAAATCTTCATTATTAAAAGTATTTTTTATATCTTTTCTGATTTCTTTTATAAATTTATCCATTATTTCTTTAAAATTAGGCATAGTATTAAGTTCTTTCGTACTTAATAAATAATTTCCTTCGGTTTTTACTAAAGAATTATTTTTATATAATTCGTAACTAAGACGACATGAAGCAACGCACTCTCCTCTATTACCTGATCGATTATTGACAAGGCTACTAAAAAGGCAACAACCTGAGTAACATACACATAAAGCTCCATGAATAAATATTTCTTTTTCTAGTCCTACATCAATATTTTTAACTTCTTCGAGTGATAATTCTCTTGCTAAAACAACTCTTGATACACCTAATTCTTTTAATAATAAAAGACCTTCATTATTATAATTATGAGCTTGCGTTGAAGCATGTATTTCTAAATCAGGAAATTTTTTTCTTACTAAGTAAATCATTCCTATATCTTGCATTATAACTGCATCGACACCGTTTTTATAAATAAATTCGACATAATTTAAAAAATCTTCTATTTCATTATTAAAGATAATAGTATTAATCGTAATATATATTTTTACATTATATAAATGGCAATAATTAATAGCATCTACCAATTGCGAAAGGGTAAAATTATCACTAAACATTCTAGCTCCATACTTTTTACCACCTAAATATACAGCATCGGCACCATTATTAACGGCTTGGTATAAGCTTTCCATATTGCCAACTGGACTTAATAATTCTTTTTTCAATATGACCACCAATAAGATTATAACAAAATTTATAGGAAAAGAAAAATAAAGGTAAAAATTATTTATCCTTTATTTAATACGTAATAATTTAATTTTATTTTATGCCCTTAGATGTCGAAGTATTATTGTATCCTCCATCTTCAAAATTTACTTTATTATATTCATCAAAAAAATTATCCATTGGTTTTTGATCTTGATTAGAATAGGTTTTTTGGTTATAATTTAATTCATTTTTAGCTTCAAAATAAGAACTATATTTATCATATTTACCTTTTGAAACACTAATTTCTATTTGTTCAGGGTTAGGAGCATGAGAAATTTTATCGATAATTTTGGCATATTCTTTTACAGAAGAAAAGAGGTATTATTTTAATACCTCCAAAAAAGATACGATAAAGTCCATACGATCATTCATTTTTTTAATTCTATCTTCGATCGTCATTTTATATTCTTTCTTCATTTCTTTTTCTAATTCACTTATAATTTCAGGATTTCTAACTAATTCTTTATACCAATACGAATGATATTTTAAATATTGATATAAGATAGGATTACTTCTTAAAAGTCTAATAATATTTAATTCCATTAATCGTCAAAATGTTGGTATATAGGTCTATTTTGATATTCTTCTTGATTATTAGCTTTATTACCTATACCTAAATCCTGAATTAATGATATTGTTTTTTGAACTCCCTCAATACCGTGACGGACTTTCTCTAAATCGACATTTTTAACCATATTAATCAATTCATGGAAAGCTTTTTCGTTAGTAGGAGTTACTTTGGTAATTGAATTATTTTGATTATCTTTTAAGTAAGAATTCCAAATATTATTATCTTCACCATATATATTATAGATTTCATAAAGTTGTTGCCATGTAACTTCGTTACGAAGAACATGTTTTGCTAAAGTTGGGTTCTTTTGGGCGAAATTTTTAAAATCTTCTTTAGACATATATCTTCACCTATAAAATTATATGTCTAAATTTATAAATGTTGCTATCTTTTATTTATCTCTTAATTCGGCATTTAATTTACTTTCAACTTCACTAACCGCACGATTAAATAGTTCCATAACTTCTTCTTCACTTAAAGTCCTATTTTGGTCTTGGAAAGTTAAATTAAACGCTATAGACTTGGTATCTTCTAAAAGATTATCTCCTTCGTAAACATCAAAAATAGTAACATCAGTAAGTAAATGACCACAAGATTTCTTAATAATATCGATGATGTCACTTGCTTTAATACTTTTTTTAACGATAAATGCCATGTCACGTGATATAGCTGGATATTTAGATAGTTCTTTATACTGCATACTTTTTACTTTAAATGTAAATAAAGTATCCAAATTTATTTCGACTACATAAATATCGTCTTTGGTTACGTTAGGATGTATTTTTCCTATTACCCCAATATTAGTTCCATTTAATTTTATAGAAGCACTTACGCCTGGATGAAGTTCACTAGGTAAGTTATCTATTACTAAGCTATAACGATTTTTATATCCTAAATAATCTAATAATTCCTCCAAAATACCTTTAATTACATAAAAATCTACTTTAATAGAATATAAACTATTTCCATATTCTCCACTCATTAAAATAGCTAATTTACTTTCTTCGTAATAATTATTATCTTTTTTATAAAAACCTTTACCTACTTCATAAATAGAAATATTTTTATTATTACGAGCTTTATTATAATGATAAACATTTAATAAAGAAGGTATTAAACTATATCTCAAAGTATTACGTTCTTCATTCATCGGATCAAGTAATTTAACTTCCTCAAAAATATCGTTAGTAAACTTATGGACATCTTTTTCGGATATTAAAGAATAAGTTAAAACTTCATTTAATCCTAAGCTAGCAAGTTTTTGACGAATGAAACGATTATTTTTATTTACACTACCAGGTTTAACAGGAAGAATTAGTTTCTTACCTTGAATTTTATCTATTCCATAAATTCTTCCTACTTCTTCGACTAAGTCTTCAGGAATACTAATATCAATTCGTCTAGTAGGAACTGTTACAGTCAAGTAGTCATTATTAGAGGTAACACTAAAACCGAGACGTTTAAAAATAGCTATTATTTCATCGTGAGGAATAGTTATACCTAAAACATTATTAATTTTATCAAAAGTTATATCGATCTTTTTATCAGCAATATCTAAAGTATTATATTCAACCATTCCTGAAACAATAGTAGCATCAGCATATTTTTGAAGTAAATGACAACTTCTTAAAATAGCCATATAAGTCCTTTTTGGATCTAAACCTTTTTCAAAACGATTACTTGCTTCGCTACGCAAAACTTTTTTTGATGTCTTACGGATAGATGTTGCATTAAATATAGCTGATTCGATAATTATATCCGTAGTATCTTCCATAATTTCGGTCGTAAG
>CANQYA010000103.1 GCA_947627965.1 uncultured Bacilli bacterium | reverse complement strand
AAGATTATTTTTTAAAGACATTTGTTTAGAACATTCAATGATTAAGGAAGTATCACTTAAAAGATAATCAAATTCACTTAAACTTTCTTTATAAGTTTTACCACTTTCTTGGGATAAAAGATTAGCTAAATCTTCTTTATTACTTTTAACTGTATCTAAAAATTTTAATATTATTTTACAACGATCATTTATTGATAATTTTTGCCAAGCATCAATACTATCTTTAGCAATATTTACAGTATCGATAACATCGTCAATCGTTGAATTAGGAATAGTATCTATTAAATCATTAGTGGCAGGATTTCTTACTTCGATTTCTAAATTGTTAGAACTACTTTTCCATTCGCCACCTATAAAATTTTTCATAGTATCACCCTTCATTCTTTTTATCTAACGAAATTATATCAAAAAAAAAGAAAAAAGAATATATTTTTATGCATTTTTATCTTCATATAAATTATTAATATAAGCAAAATTGATTACCTCAAAAAAATCATTAAAATATTTTTCTTTTTCATTTTTATTTTTTAAGTAGTAAGAGTGTTCCCATACGTCCATTGCTATAAGGGGTGTAAAGCCATAGAAATAAGGACTATTTTGATTAGCTAAAGAAATAATATCTAATTCGTTATTAGGATTAAGAACTAAGAAGACGTACCCTGATCCTTTTAATTTCATAGCTTGATCGATAAATTCTTTTTTAAAATTATCGTAACTTCCATACTTTTCGTCAATAGCTTTTTTAATACTTCCTATCGGTTTATTTATAAGTGCGGGCGACATATTATTAAAATATAATTCATGGTTCAGTACTCCCCCTAAATTATATAAAATATCCCCTCTTTCCTCCTCAGGAAAAGCATTAATATTAGTTGCAATCATTTCTTTATCGACATTAAAATTAAAATCATATTCATTTAGAAGATTATTTAAGTTATTTAAGTAATTCATATAATGTTTATTATAATGCGTATCGACTGTTTCGGTATCGATATATGGTTCTAATGCGTCAAAAGAATAATTCAATTTTATTGGTTCATACATAATTATCACCTACAATAATTTATGAAAATATTTATATAGTGTGATATTTTAATTATTTAATAAATTAGTAATAATTTCTTTATTATTTTTTAATCTTTCATTATGAGGATCCATTAAAAGAGCCATATCGCAATAATTTAAAGATTCTTCTAATCTATTTTGATAAAAAGTACTTAAAGATAATAAATCATATACTGTATAATCCCAACTAAAAGGTTCATTAATATATGTTTTACTATGTTTTTCAATTTTTAAAGCTTCTTTACAATACTTTTCTACTTCTTGATAATGTCCTTTCGTATTTTCTAATAAAGCCATTTCTATATAAGGATCTCTTAAATAAGGTGCTTCATTAATAGCTTTTTCTAACCACATTTTAGCTTCGTCATAACGATTAAGATTAGTATAGCAACGAGCAATAAATCGCATCGAAGCACATCGTTCGTCTTTCCAAGTAGCCTTAGGTAAAGATAAGTGCTTAATTAATGTATCTATTGCCTTATCCCATAGTCCATAATACATGTATTCCCTACCTAAATAGTGCATATTCCTGTCATCAGTTGGGTCTTCTTTAACAGATAGTTCTAATAAAGGAAGATAACTGCTACGTGACTTAGTAGGATCAGGATAATGATTAACAGTTATTTCGTCAGTAATAATCTTATTTTCAGTAGATAAACCAGTATAAGTTAAAACTTCGTGGACAGGATGTGTCCATTTATAATTTTTACGAGAGTGTATTTTTTCAATATAAAAATTTACTAAGGGATTATTATTTTCATCTAAACGCCAATTATAATTATAGGACATTCTAGTAGTATCTTCTTGCCATAATTCTTCTAATTTTTTACGCCAACCTTTTTCTATTACTTCGTCTAAGTCAATACATAGGCAAATATCATAATCTAGAGGAACCATATCTAAAGATTTATTTCTAGCTACATCAAAACGCCAAGGATTAATTTCTTCTTGTTTAACGATAACACCTCTTTCTTTTAACTTCGTAACAGTGTTATCAATAGAACCAGTATCTAAAACAAAAATATTATCAGCTTCACTAACAGAATTAACAAAACGGTCGACAAACTTTTCTTCATTTTTAGAGATAGCATAAACAGCAACTTTATACTTATTAATAATTATTCACCTCCAATTGCAATATATGATAATTATTATTAAAATTATTAAAAAGTGGTAAATAGGAAAACTAGTTACCACTTTCGTTTTAATTTAATTTTTTTACTGTTAAAGTAGCTTTTTCGATACTTCCACTAAGAGAACTTTGACTAGATATTACTAGTGTTAAAGCATCAGCATTATTTAAAGATTGAATTACAGTATTAGTAATAGTTGTATCTTGGTTAGCTTGTAAGGTAAGTGTATTAATAGTTCCTGCTAAATTTTGACTGTTATTATTAACTGCTACTGATACTTCGCCTTCGCTTTGTAAACTAGCAATAATTTGATAAGTAATTTCGTAATTACCTTCACTATTTATCGTAATAGTATTACTACCATTAGTTGTAACATTTGATTGAGACATTACATTATCTAAAGTTACAGTTACTGGATTATCTGCTGATAAAGTAAGTGGTTGCTCGCTAAGAGAATATAGTCCTCCATAAGCGTTTAAACCATTAGCTGGTCCCGTAGGTCCAATTTCACCAGCAGGACCAACTGATCCAGTTGCTCCAGCAGGAATAACGAAATCTAATTTATAACCATTTGGCATATTTACCTTCCTTTCATTTTTTAATCATTAATAGGAGTTATTGTTACGCTTGCTGGTGTTCCAGGATTTCCAGTTGTAACGTTACCAATTGTTAATGTAGGGGTTGCACCTGTTGGACCAGTGGGTCCAGTGGGTCCCGTGGGTCCTGTAGCACCTGTTGGACCAGTTGGTCCCGTTAAACCAGTATCCCCTGTAGGTCCTGTGGGTCCAGTCTCACCCGTGGGTCCTGTAGCACCAGTTAAACCTGTAGGTCCAATAGGTCCGGTTACACCAGTAGCACCCGTAGGACCAGTTGGTCCAGTTGGACCCTGTGGAATTACAAAATCAAATCTTGCTTGTTGCAAAGTACCAGTATTTACAACTGAAGCTTGACTTCCTGGAAGCCCCGTTGTAACAGTACCTACAGTAATAGTTGCTGGTCCTGCTGGTCCCGTTGCTCGATTGTTTAATTCTTCTTTATTTATTTTAAATAGTAAAGTTCCATATTATCTTTAAATCTCTATCGTTTT
>CANQYA010000102.1 GCA_947627965.1 uncultured Bacilli bacterium | reverse complement strand
AATTATTTGGATTTGATTTATTTTTATATTTAAAATTTGTTCAAAGTCTAATTCTTCTACCTCTAAATATTTTTCACACAATAAATATAATTCTAAGTAATTATTTAATACTTCATATTCATTTTCTTTATTAACAGAAAATATTTCTTGGTAACCTAAGACATTGTATTCTTTATCATGTATGTAACTTATTAAGAAATCTTTTTTAATTTTTTTCATTTCTTTTAAATCATAAAAGCTATTACTATATATGGAATTATCTTTATGGTTTTCATAAAAATTTTTAATAAAGACACGTATTAATTCATTTATTCTCTCGTCTTGATAATTTTTTTCTTTAATTTTATCGATACTAAGTGATAATTTCTTTAAATAATTATCGTATTCATTCCAAAGCTCATCAGTTTTATTAGAATATAATTTTAAATAAGAATTATTATTTTTAACTATTTTATAACCAATAATTATACCTGAAATAACTAGTATTATTAGTAAAAGTTTTATTATTTTTTTCATAAAAGTTCACCCTACTAAAATATTACCATATAACTTATCCATTAGCAATTTGTTAAAAATAAAACGATACACTTAATGTATCGAATTTATAACTAAATTATTTTTTCCTTCTAATAAGCTGTCTATTACTAAATTATCAATCTTATTTTCTATTATTTTTTCTATTTTTCTAGCACCATATTCTAAATAATTACAATCTTTTATAATTTCTTCTATTACTTTATTAGTAATTTGAACATTTATATCTCTTTTTTTAAATTTTTCTTTAGCTTTTTTTATTTTTTTATTAATAATAGTTTTAATATTATCTTTACTAAGACGATTAAATATTATTATTTCGTCAATACGATTTATTATTTCGGCACTTAAGAAATCTTTTATTTTAGTATTTATAGTATCTTTTTCATTATTATTGAAACCAATATTATTCTTATTAAAACCAAGATTAGAAGTCATAATTATAATATTATGGTCAAATCTAACTGTATTACCACTAGAATCTTTTATTTTACCTTCGTCTAATATTTGTAAAAAAAGATTTATAACAGAAGGGTGAGCTTTCTCTATTTCGTCAATTAAAATAACCGAATAAGGTTTATTTTTTATTTCTTCTAAAATAGATGTTTTGTTATTATAACCTACATATCCTGGTGGTGAACCTATAATTTTACTTATAGTATGCTCTTCTTTATATTCGCTCATATCAATTGTAATTAAATTGTTTTCACCTATCATGTTTTTACTAAATTCTTTTGCTAATAAAGTTTTTCCTACTCCTGTAGAACCTACAAAAAGGAAAGAAGTAGGTCTATTATTATCTTTGAAACCAGTTTTTATTCTTTTAGCAATTTTGTATAAACTATCGATTGCCTCATCTTGACCAATTATTTTTTTAGATAATTCTTTTTTATTATTTAAAACTTTTTTAGAATTTTCACTATTTAATTCATAAATAGGAATACTTGATTTTAAATTAATAATCTTTTTAACATCTTCTACCGTTACCTCTTTAGGACGTCTATTATTATAAATTTTATTTTCTAAACTTAATATTTTAGACTCAATTATCTTTTCTTTTTTACTTAATAATGATGCTTTATTAAAGTCTTGCATTATTATAGAAGTATTTTTTTCGTCAATAATGTTAACTAATTCTTCTTTTAAAAGCTTTATATGATTAACACTTTTATCTAATTTAATTGATACTTTAGCTGATACTTCGTCTAATATATCAATAGCTTTATCAGGTTGTTTTCTATTATAAATATACTTATCGGATAGATCGACAATTAAGTCAATTATATCGTTAGAAATTATAACATTATGAAAACTTTCATAAATAGGTTTTAGTTTTTGCATTATTTCTTTAGTCTTAATATTGTTAGGTTCTTCTATCATAATTGTTTGGAACCTTCTTGCCAAGGCTCGATCGTCTTCTATAAATTTTTTGTATTCTTCAATAGTAGTCGCACCAATTATTTTAATTTTTCCTCTTGCTAAAACAGGTTTTAAAATATTAGATGCATCAATTGCTCCTTCAGCTCCTCCAGCCCCTACTAAAGTATGCATTTCGTCAATAAAAATAATAACATTACTATCTTGCTCTAATTCTTTTAATATTTTACTAATACGATCTTCAAATTCACCACGATATTTAGTACCTGCTACTAAGCTGGACATAGATACTGATATAATTCTTTTATTTTTTAATTGATTAGGAACATTATTATTGACAATCATCCTACTTAATTCTTCAACAATAGCTGTTTTTCCTACCCCTGCTTCTCCTATTAATAGGGGATTATTTTTAGTTCTACGACAAAGTATTTCAATTAAACGTTCTAATTCTTCATTACGCCCTACTACTGGATCTATTTCATTTTGTTTAGCTTTTTTATTCATGTCATAACCAAATTCATCAATCATTAATTTCTTTTTAGAAGACTTTTTCTTATTAGGATTTTTTATACTAAAATCTTCAATTATACTATCTAAATCAATATTCATTGATAATAGAACTCTTATAGCAATACCTTCTCCTTCTTGTAATAAAGAAGAAAATAATAAGTCTAAAGTAACCTCATTATTGTTTTCGTCTTTAGACTCTATAATTGCATCTTCAATAACTTTTTTTAATAAAGGAGTATATAAATACCATTCCACTTCTTCTTTACCAATACCAATTACATTTATTATTTCTTTTTTAAAGTTATTATAATCAACACCATATTCTTTTAATTTTTTGGATATAACATTATTCTTATCTTTTAAAATAGATAAAAGTAAATGTTCACTACCTATATATGGGTGTTTTAATTCTTTCATTTCTTTTTTAGCACCTATTAATGCTTTTCGTGCATCTTCTGTAAATTTTGAAAACATAGGATCTCCTCTCATATCATTCTATGTTTATTATGTTATTTTTTTTCAAAAGATAAACAAATTAATTGGTTTTTACGAAATTAAAGTATCAAAAAAATAAGCCCTAAAAACTTATTTCTTACTTAATTCCTTTATTTCTTCTATTGATAAACCTGTGCATTCATACACAGTATTTATATCTATATTCTTTTTTATCAGTGATAAGGCTATCTCTCGAGAACGATTTATTCTTCCTTTTTCCAAGCCCTCTTCCAATCCTTCTTCTCTTCCTCTTTCTTTACCTTCTTCCAATCCTTCTTCGTATCCATCAATTTTTGCTTGTCTTTGATTAGCTATCTCTTTATTATAGGCTACTCCAAAGCTCCTAGTTCCTGTTACCTCCATCGCTTCTTCCATATA
>CANQYA010000101.1 GCA_947627965.1 uncultured Bacilli bacterium | reverse complement strand
CCCCCCCCCTAGGGTTTTTGCAAGTACAAATGAATAAAAAAAGGAACATACAATTAAAAAAATAAGCACACTCGCTTACTTTTTTAATAATTCCTTATATTTATCTAATAATACATAAATATTAGTACAACTCATAAAACATAAGACACTATTTTTATGTTTTAATAACTTGTCACAAGTATCTAAAGAAATCTTTTCACTATTAGGAATTCTTTTTATTAAATTATCACTTGAAACATTAGGATAATCTTCTTGTAATTCACGATCACAATGGATATCCATAATATAAGCTTTATCTGCTTTACTTAATTCTTTAACAAAATCATCCATTAGTGCTAAAGTCCTAGAATAAGTATTTGGTAAGAATATTGCAACAATTTCTTTATTAGGATATTTTTGTCTAGCTGATTGTAATGTTACTTTTATTTCGGTTGGGTGATGAGCATAGTCGTCAATTGTTACTATATCTCCAAATATTTCTTCTTTAAATCTTCTTTTAGCTCCTTTAAAAGTTTTCATATATTTACTAATATCTTCACTAGAAAGACCATAGTAATCACATACAATAATACTTGCTAAAGCATTTAATATCATATGTTCACCAAATAAAGGTAAATCAAAATGGTGATAAAATTCTCCATACATATATACATCAAAACTACTACCTTCACTATTAAGAACAATATTTTTAGCAATTATATCATTATTATCATTAAATCCATAATAAATAACTTTTTTATCAAAATTAATAGTTCTTATATTTTTATCATCACCACAAGCAATAACTAAATTAGCTTTGTTACCAAATATTTTAAAAGTATTAATAATATCACTAAGTCCATCATAACACTCAACATGATCTAATTCGATATTTGTTATAACAGCAATCTTAGGATAATATTTTAAAAAATGTTTATTATATTCGTCTGACTCTATTACTAATATTTTATTATCCTTTGATGCATAACCACTTCCATCGCCAACAAAATAATTACAACCAATAGTTGCTGTTAAAATGTGACTTATTAAGAAACTAGTTGTCGTTTTACCATGAGTTCCACTTATACCGACAGTATCAAACATTTTAGTAATATCTCCTAATACTTCGCTATAATCTTTAATAGTTAATCCTTCTTCTTTTACTCTTTTTATTTCTTTGTGATTAGGACTAAAAGCTTTAGAAAAAGTAACAATAGTGTCTTTATCTAAATCATGACTTTCATAATAAATAGGTATACCTCTTTTCTTCAATCCTTCCTCGGTAAATTTATATTCTTTAGAATCGTCATAACCACTAACTTCATTACCTAAATCATATAATATATTAGCTAAAGTACTCATTCCTGCACCTTTAATACCTATACAATAATACTTCATAAAATCCTCCTAAAGATTTATTAATTCAATTTAATTATACTAGTATTTTAAATATTTTAAAACTATTTTACACAATATAAATTTAGTTTTTACAAAAGAATTAATCGTTTTATTGACACAGTTATTGCAAAGCTTTACAATAAAAATAGAAAAAAATAGGAGGGCTAATGAAGGAATTTCTAAAAAAATATTTAAAATATATAAAATTTGTTATTGCTGTTACCCTTTTCTTTTTTGGTTCTTATATCCAATATTTACCAGTTATCTTTTTTAAAATTGATGTAAATACAATTTCTAATGTAACTAAATCTTATTTAAATTTATTTAGTAATAGTATAATAAGTTTAATTTTAGTCTTAATGTATTTAAAAGATATTATAAGGAATATTAAAGATTTAATCAAAGAGAAATTAAAACCTTTAGATAAAGCTTTTAATTGTTGGTTTGTTGGTGTTATGGTAATGATTATAAGTAACCTATTAATTACTTATATTAATAATGGTTCTTCTTCTAATAATGAAGAAGCTATTAAATTAATTTTATCGTCATCACCTATTTTATCTTATATCAATATTGCTTTATTAGGTCCGATAATTGAGGAATTAGTATTTAGGGAAAGTTTTAAACAAGTGTTTAAAAATAAATGGATATATTTGTTTACCTCAGGAATTATTTTTGGTGCTTTACATGTTATTATGAGCCCTATTAATTCAATTGTTGATTATTTGTATTTAATTCCTTATTGTAGTATGGGATTAGCTTTTGCTTATATGTATTACGAAACTGATAATATAACAACGTCTTTATCGATGCATATATTTCATAATACTTTAAACGTTATTTCATCACTTTTACTTGGAGGATTTATGATATGGTAACAAGAACTAAAAAGAATGAAGAAATAAGAGAAGAAATTGAGAATGAAAAAAGAAAAGAACGTAATACTAAAATTAGAAAGGTTGTTATAAAAGTGATTGTTATTGTTTTAATTATATTAATTATTAGTTATATTATATTAAGATATGTGGGAAATATAGGAATAGTTGTTAAAGAAAATGTTGTTGTATCAAATAAATTACCCGAAAATTTTAATGGTTTAAAGATTATTCATTTTTCTGATTTGCATTATGGTACTACTATCAAAGAAAAAAAATTAAAGGAAATTGTCAAAGTAATAAATAAATCGAAACCTGATATAATTGTCTTTACTGGTGATTTAATTGATGATTATAGTAAAATAAAGGATAATGATAAGGAAGTTATTAGAGAATGTTTAAAGGAAATGCAAGCTAAGTTAGGAAAATATATTGTTCAGGGTAACCATGATAAAAAAATTTTAGCTAATATTTTAGAAAATACTGATTTTATATTATTACAGAATAGTTATGAACTTATATATAATGAAGGATACAGTCCTATATTGTTAGTAGGACTTGGTAGTAGAAATTTGAAACAAAGAGATATCGACAAAGCATACGCATATTTTAATAAAGAAGATAGCAATCAAGATATTTTTACTGTTAGTCTTTTACATGAACCTGATGACATTGATGTTATTTTAGAAAAGTTCCCTACTGATTTAGCTTTAGCGGGACACTCACATAATGGTCAAATAAGATTACCATTTTTAGAATCTTTAGTAAAAGTAGAAGGTGCTAAAAAATATTATGAAGCTCATTATAAAATAAATAATACGGAATTATTTATATCAGGTGGTCTTGGTAATAGTCATTATCCATTTAGATTATTTAATCACCCTAGTATTAATTTAATTAGAGTTAGAAGTAAGTAAAAAAATGGTTCTTAAACATTGAGGGGTGGTGAAAGAAATTTTACCACCCTTTAATATGCAAAAAAAACATCACAACACAAACCTGTTATAATGTAGATAAACAATAAAAAAACAAACAAAATAAAGGGTGTTGTTGATGTCTATAAATAATTCTATACTAAAATTACTAAATATGAAAGATTATAATTTA
>CANQYA010000100.1 GCA_947627965.1 uncultured Bacilli bacterium | reverse complement strand
AACATAACCAGTACTTGGAATATTTTGTTTACTAGTATTAAAGAAGTATCAAAAACAGATGGTGTTGATGTTAAAGGTGATCCAACTATAAGTGGAACACTTGCAACCTTTAATATTGGACTAACATATCCAGGTAATAGAATAGTATACGAAGTAACAGTTGAAAATAGAGGTTCTTTGGATGCTGTTATAAATAAGATTAATGCTTTTGAAAGTGATAGTGATGCTATATCATTTAAAATTTCAAATATTAAAGTAGGAGATAAATTAGCAAGTGGAGCCAAAACAAAATTTCAAATTGAAATAAGTTATGACGATAATGTTGTTTCCCAACCTAATGTTTTAAATAATACTTTAACTGTAGATATAACTTATGTCCAAGATTTAAACCAAGAAGAAACAGCTAAACCAAGTTATGTTGTTAACGAATATGGGTATATAGCAAATAAATTATTACTATTATTTGATGGAATTAATAATGGTAGTTCTTCTCATTCAAACGAAAGTAAAGTTTGGAAAGATTTAAGTGGATATAATAGAGATGGCGAAATAATAGATGGAACATGGGAAGAAAATGCTTTATCTTTTAATGGAACAACAACAGGAGTATTTTTGGGAGATAAATTAAAAGATTTATTTAAAACATCTAATACCTTTGAAGTAAGAATAAGATTTAATGAAGAAGGAGAAGGGGTTAGAGATGTTATTTTCGGTAATTGGAATTATGGTATTGTTAATGGTGTAAGTTATGAAAGACGAATAGACACTAATTTCGTAAGGACTTGGGTAATGAGTGATAGTTATGTACTTGACGAAGTTGACGAAGACCACGAATATAATCTACGAGCTAACCAAGATACGACCATTACTTGGTTATTTGATAAAGAAAATTCTAAAGTAGATGCTTATGTAAACGGTAATTATATTTCAAGTGTTAATAGTCCCAATATTTCTAATTTTAATGCTGATTACCTAAGTGCTTATATAGGTAGAGATGGTAGAAATGGTTATGAATATAATCCTCCTTTAAATGGCAAAATATGCAGTGTAAGAATATACGACCGTCTATTGAGCAGTGAAGAAATCATGAATAATTATAATAATGATATCGAACGTTTTAAATAAAAAGATATTTACTTTTTAATAAGCCATTTGTTAAAATAATTAATAGGTGATGATATGTTAATCGGTTCTCATGTTTCTTTTAATAATAAAGATCAATTACTAGGAAGTGTTAAAGAAGCATTAAGTTATGGTTCTACTACTTTTATGTTTTATACTGGTGCTCCTCAAAATACTACTCGTTCTAAGATAGATAATAATATAACAAAAGAAGCTATTGATTTAATGAATAAAAATAATATAGATTATTCTAAAGTAATAGTTCATGCTCCTTATATAATTAATTTAGCTAATAATAAAGAGATAGATAAATATGATTTTTCTATTAGGTTTTTAAAAGAAGAAGTAAAAAGATGTGAAGAATTAGGTATTAAGTACCTAGTATTGCACCCAGGAAGTCATGTTGGTTTAGGAATAGATGCAGGTATAAATAATATTATTAATGCTTTAAATATAGTTCTTAATAATACTAATATTACTATTCTACTAGAAACAATGGCTGGTAAAGGAACGGAAATAGGTAGTAATTTTAATGAATTAAAAAGAATAATTGACGGTATTAATAATAAAGATAATATTGGTGTATGTCTCGATACATGTCACTTAAACGATAGTGGTTATGATGTTACTGACTTTGATAAATTACTTGCTTTATTTAACCAAGAAATAGGATTATCAAAAGTTAAATGTATTCATATTAACGATAGTAAAAATACAATATCTTCACACAAAGATCGTCATGAGAATATTGGCTTTGGTACGATAGGTTTTGATAATTTAATTAAGATTATATATCATGAAAAATTAAAAGATATTCCTAAAATATTAGAAACGCCTTACGTATTAGATAAAGCTCCTTATAAATATGAAATTGATATGATTAAAAATAAAAAATTTGATAGTAATTTAAAAAGTAAGATTGTTATTTAATCTTACTTTTTGCATCTTTATATAGTTGATATAACTTCTCATAATTACTTGGTTGTAATTTTTCTTTTAATTCACTTAATAACTCTTTTGGTTCATTATAAAGAAAATCTTTCCAATAATTTTTCGCATATAAAAATAATATTTTAGCTTCGTCATCACTTAAATTGATTTGGTATCCTTCAGCATATTTTTTAATATCTTCTTCTGTTAATTTATTGATATATTCTTTTATTAATAATTCGTACATTTTTTCCTCCCTATCAAAATATATGCTATAAGATTTAAAATATGAAGCAAAATAATAATGGTGATTATATGAAAAAAGAAAAAATAACCAATACTAAGAAGATGGATAATCGTTTCCATTTTATAGAAATATTTATTATTATTATTTTTGTTATTCTTTTATCTTCTTTTTTTAAAGTAACTATTATCGATAAAGAATTATATGACGAAAAACTAGAAAAATTAAAAGAAACAGTAGTATACGGTTCTAGTTCTCCTCGAGGAAGAATATATGATCGTAATCATAATTTATTAGTAGATAATAAGGCTATACCTGTAATTTATTATAAAAAGAAAGATAAAGTAACAGCTGAAGAAGAAATAGCTTTAGCATATTCATTATTAGAACACGTTAAAATTGACAGTTCTAAATTACTTCTTACTAATTTAAAAGAATTTTGGATTGCCGATAATCCTAAAGAAGCTAAAGAGAAGATAACTTATGCTGAATGGCAACAATTACAAAATAGAAAACTTAGTTCAAAAGATATATACTATTTACAATTAGAACGTATAACTGACGAAGATTTATCTATATATGAAGAAAAAGATAGACAAGTTGCTTATGTATATTATTTAATGAATAAGGGTTATTCTTATGAAGAAAAAATAATAAAAGATAGTAATATTACTGATGAAGAATATGCATATATTGCTGAAAATAATGATAAATTAGGTGGTTTTGATGTTAAATATAATTGGGAAAGAGTATATTTATATGGTGATACTTTTAGAAGTATCTTAGGTAATATATCTAGTATTACTAAAGAAGATAAAGATTTCTATTTAAGTAATGGTTATACTTTAGACGAAGTAGTAGGTGTAAGTTATATAGAGAAACAATATGAAAGTATTTTAAAAGGGCAGAAAGCTAAGTATAAAGTTGGTCCTAGTAATGAATTAATATTATTAGACGAAGGTAAAAGGGGTAATGATATAGTTCTATCTATTGATATTAATTTACAAAAAGAAGTAGAAAGAATATTAAGTGAAGAAGTATTAATAGCTAAAAGTGAAGGTAATACAGAGTATTATAATCATAGTTTTGTCGTTATACAACAACCTAATACA
>CANQYA010000099.1 GCA_947627965.1 uncultured Bacilli bacterium | reverse complement strand
GGAAGCAGCATTTTATGGACCAAAGTTAGATGTTGAAGTAAAACCAGCAGTTGGACCTGATGTTACATTATCAACTTGTCAATTAGATTTCTTATTACCAAGAAGATTTGATTTAAGTTATATTGATAAAAATGGTGAAAAACAAGTACCTGTTGTTTTGCATAGAGCTATTTTTGGAACTTTTGATAGATTTACCGCTTTTATTATTGAAGAGACTAAAGGAGCTTTCCCTCTTTGGTTAGCACCAGTTCAGTTAGATATTATTCCTGTTAATCCTGACATACATGATGATTATGCTAGAAAGTTAAAAGAAAAATTGGAACAATTAGATATTCGTGTTAATTTAGATAATCGTAACGAAAAATTAAGTTATCGTATGCGTGAAGCACAAACTAGCAAAATTCCTTACTCAATTATTATTGGTGATAAAGAAATCGAAGAAAATAAAGTAAGTTTCCGTCATTATGGAAAACAAGAGACAACAACACTTAGTGAAGAAGAATTTATTAAGTTTATTTTAGAAGAAATTAATAACAAAAAATAGTTGCAAATATTATATTTTGTAAAACATTGGAAACGCCAGTATAGGGTTTAAATCTTTTACTGCGTTTTCATTTTTTATATATTAGAAATTTTCTTGAAGGAAGTGGGAGAGTACAAAAAAGTCTTTTAAATAAACGTAGGAAGCTATATTTTTATATGGCAAAATTGGCATAAAGAAAATAGGTAGTTAACTATCAAACTTATGCATGGTATTTTGAAATTTATATTAGTGGATCAACGATTATGAAAGGATACTTAAATAATAAAGAAGGAACTGATAAAGTATTAATTAAACACAGTGAGGTAAATACTGTTTACATTTAGGAGATCTTGATAAACTTTACAAGGGGCTTATAATTTTGACCTTGCAAAACCCTAGGGGGGGGTGGTATAATAGTGCTATATAGAATAATAAATTCGGAGATGGAATGGTCATGATAAATGTAGTATTTTCAATAAGTTGTCTATTATTTTTAACTATTATTATTAATGCTTATTTTTTAAGGCAAAGATTTAATTTGCTGGAAAATAAAGTTTATTCTTTGTTATTAATTACTAATTTTATAGGATTGATAATAGATATAGTAGGATTTTTTATTTTTAAAAATTTAAATTATAGTGATTATATAAAAATAATTATTGCTAAATTCTATTTAATTTATTATTTTAGTTGGTTTTATTTACTGACCATATATGTATTAATGATTTCTTTTAAAAATAAATATAAAAATTTTAAATTAAAGGGATGTGTTTTATTTTATCTAATTAATGTCATTATTATTTATGCCTTACCAATTAAGATTAATTATACTGATAATAAAGTTTATAGTTATGGCATTTTCGTTAATTATGTTTATTTTATGTTTGCTATTATGCTGTTAGTTACTTTATATTCACTATTAAAAAATGCTGGTAAGTTAAGAAAAAGAGAGTATATTCCTATTTTTGTTTTAATAATTGTCGGTTCTATAGCAACTGTTATCCAAAGAATAAACTCAGAAATTAATCTCTTAATAACATGTCATTCTCTTATAACAACCTTAATGTATTTTACTATTGAAAATCCAGATGTAAAAATGGTTAGAGAATTAATAGAAAATAAGGGAATAATTGAAAGAAATAGTGAAGAAAAATCAATCTTTTTCTTCAAAATGTCCGAGGGATTAAAAGAGCCAGTTAACAATATTAAAAAAGAAATAAAATTATATAAAACAGGTAAGAATAAAAAAGATTTTAATACGATTATTAATACTATAGATAATGATACTAACAAAATAACCTATTTAATAAATGATGCATTAGGTATTAATAATATGTTAAATAACTTAAATAAGACAACTGATACATACAATATTTATTCATTATTAGAAAGTGTTAAAATAAGGGGAAGGGAATATTTACCAAAAGATGTTGCTTATAATTTTACTATGCCTAGTACTATACCTAAGGAATTATGTGGAGATAGCATTAGGTTAAAACAAGTATTAATGAGTATAATAATTAATGCTTGCAATAATACTAAACAGGGATTTGTCAATATTGATGTAGCATCTTTTACGCGATATGATATTTGTCGACTTATTTTTACCATAGAAAATTCAGGTTCTTTAATCGATATAAAGAAAATTAATGAAATATTAAATCAAAATGATGATTTAACAGAAGAAGATATAAATAATTTAGATAAGCTTGATGTCGATTTGAAATTATCGTATAAAATTATTAAATCCTTAGGTGGAACTATGTATATAAATAGTGAAGAAAACAAAGGAAATACGGTTATAATAACATTAGATCAATATATAGAAAATAGTGATATGGCTAACGAAGAAAAAATCTTCGAATACAATAGCTCTATCGGTAACAACAAAAAAGTTTTACTTATTGACGATAACCTAAAAGAGATAAATAAAATTCAAAAATATTTAAGTTATATTGGATATAATGTTACTTCAGTGATGTATGGTGAAGAAGGTATTGCTCATATTAAAAGGAAGGAATGCTATGACATTATCTTAATCGATGATGAACTTCCAAAATTAAATGGTATTAACGTTTTAGAAAAGATAAAGTTATTAGATAAAAAAAGTAAAAAAATAGTTTTATTAGAAAAAGATAAATTAACGATTGCTAAACATTATATAGAAGATGGTTTTGATAATTTTATCGATAAAACGAAGTTAATAGAAGAACTTAAACAAAAAATAGATTAAATTAAGAAAAAGGAATGTCAAGTTTACATTTCTTTTTTCTTTTCTTTCTTTAAAAATTATTTTTAGTATTTACAAAGTGGAGGATAAATAGTAGTATAATAGTAGCAGTGGTTAATTGTGGTGAAAAGTGGGGGATTTTTATGTTGATAGGTGAATATCATCATTCCATCGATGAAAAAGGTCGTATAATTATGCCTTCTAAGTTTCGCGAAGACTTAGGAGATGAGTTTTTTATTACTCGCGGTCTTGAAGAATGTTTATTTGTTTATCCTAAAAATGAATGGAATAAAATCACCAATTGCTTAAAAAATCTACCATTTACAAAGAAGGATGCCCGTAGTTTTATGAGGTTCTTCTTATCAGGTGCTACTGCAACAGTATTTGACAAACAAGGTCGAATCAATATTACCTCTCCATTGATTTCCTACGCTAACTTAGAAAAAGAATGTGTAATAGTTGGCGTAGGGGATCGCATTGAAATTTGGGCTAAAGATAAGTGGGATAATTTTTATGAGACCAATAAACAAGAAATGTCAGATATTGCTGAGGATTTATTTGATTCAAATTGGGAATCGGGTGAATAATTATGCACATAAGCGTTTTACTTAATGAAGCCATAGCAGGTCTTAATTTGAAAGATGACGGTATCTACGTAGATTGTACTTTAGGTTATGCTGGACATTCCAGCGAAATATTAAAGCGAGTAAGAAGGGGTTGTCTATTCGCCTTTGATCAAGATAGCGATGCGATAAAATATAGTCAAGAAAAGCTATCGAAAATAGGAGATAATTTTACTATTATCTAT
>CANQYA010000098.1 GCA_947627965.1 uncultured Bacilli bacterium | reverse complement strand
GCTTTCATAAGACCAATATTTCCTTCTTGAATTAAATCTAAAAATAACATTCCACGTCCTACATATCTTTTAGCAATGGATACTACTAAACGAAGGTTAGATTCGGCTAGCATTTTTTTAGCATACTCATCACCCTGTTCAGCAAGACGGGCATACTCAAATTCTTCGTCCGTAGTAAGCAAGTTAATACGACCTATTTCCTTTAAATACATACGAACAGGATCATTTATTTTAATATCTTTTGATAAAGTTAAATCTTCAACTACTAAACTAGTTGGGTCATCGTCGTCATTAGCTCCATCGTCACCTGCATCTGATAATATTTCTATTTTATTATCAACTAACATATTATAGATATCGTCTAAGGTATCACTGTCAACATCTAATCCCTTTAATTCTTCTGCTAATTGTTCATAAGTTATAAACCCTTTTTCTTTTCCTAATTTTAATAAAGATTGTTTTCTATCTTCTATTGTTTTTATTTCTCCGACCATTTTGTTCACTCCCCTATTCTTAGTAACTTTATTTCTTCAGCAATTTTTGACTTTTCCAGTTCATCATAAGTTTTTCTCATTAAATCCTTTAGGCGATTTATTTCCTGCCTCACATTATTCTCCTTGATAACTTTCATAAAATCATTTACTGCTTCATCATTAATCGTGTTGCTGTCAACATAACTAATAATTTTATTATAAAGTGCTAAAACATCTTCTTTATCTAATAAATAAGTATAAAAATCAGCTATTTCTATGGTGGAATACTTTTTATAATAATATTCTATTTCAGTTAATAAATATCGATAAGGTGCTGTAGTAAAATATAATGCCTCCCTTTTAAAAGCATTAAAATATTTTCTATCTATTACCATTGCATAAAACATTCCATAAACTGCTTTATCATATTGTGATAATTTAGTTCCTTTTTTATTATTAACAATTACGATGTCGTTATGCTTACTTTGGTTCTTACCTAAATACTCTATCAACCTTTTTTCTAGGGTATTATAACTCAAATTAGTTTCATTTGCAAGTTTTTTTATAATTATTTCTCTCCGTATTTCGTCATTTATATTGCTAGCTTCTTTAATAACCGTATCTACATATTTAGAAAGTTCTAAGTCACTATTAAAGTTTATTCCTTTTTTTAAATAAGATAACTTAAAATCACTAAAACTTATCGCCCTATCAATTAAATCACGAAATTTATCTTCTCCATACTTTAAAATATAACTATCAGGATCCTCGTCATCTGTTAAACAAATAACTTTTATTTGTAACCCTAGCTTTTCTAATTGTTCTCCCACTGACATCATGGCTTTTTGACCAGGCTCATCACCATCTAAGCATAAATAAATGTTATTAGAAGTTCTTTTAATTAAATCACTCTGTTCAACAGTTAAAGCTGTTCCCATTAAAGCGACAACATTTTTTATATTGACTGAACTAGCTCGAAAAACGTCCATATATCCTTCCATAATTATTAAATATTTCTCTTTACGAGCTACTTCTTTCGCACGGTGATAGTTATATAAAATAGTCCCTTTTTTAAATATTTCTGTTTCTTTAGTATTGACGTACTTATGATCGCTTTTCTTATTGTAAACACGTCCTGAAAAAGCTACAGTTCTTCCCGTTGCATCTTGAATAGGTACCATAATACGATTAATAAATAAATCATGATTATTACTAGATAAACCTATTCTATCCAAAGTTAAAGCATCATACCCTTTTTTAATTAATACTTTAGTAAGGGAATCCATACTGTCAAGCGATAAACCTATTCCAAATTCTTTAATAATATCTTCACCAATACTTCTTGCTTTTAAGTACTCTTTAGCTTTAATTCCTTCCTTAGTATTAATATTATTTTGATAAAATTTATAAGCTAAATCATATATTTCATATATTTTATCGTATTTGGTCGTATTTTTAGTTTCAATATTATTTTTTATTTCCATTCCTATTTTTTTGGCTAATATATTTAAAGCTTCTTTCATATCAATATGTTCATAATCTCTAACAAAAGTAAAAATATTCCCGCTGGCTCCACAAGAAAAACATTTATAAATTTGTTTTTCACGGGATACACTCATCGAAGGATTAGTATCATTATGAAAAGGACATACCCCAAAATAATTACGTCCTTTTTGTGTAAGAGGTACATATTCACTAATCAAATCAACAATATCTATTTTTTTTCTTATTTCATTAAATATATTTTGATTATTCATACGACCTCCTAATAATTATTTATTATTATAACGCTAAAAAATAAAAAAGTGAAATAAATTATATTTCACAATTATTTATAACTTTTAACTATCTAGTTAGCCTGTGCAAAATCAAATGATAAAGAAATTCCTTTATTAATATCACTAGTTACATTATCAGAAGACTCATAGACAACTTTTATTTGAATAGCTTTTTCTTCACCAGCTTTAATTACTTCATTTTCATTAAGTCCTGTTACATAATACTTAATCGCATCAATATTTGCTGTTTCAATACGATTGATATTAGTAAGAACCGCATCTAATTTACCATTATTAGCTAACCTAACTTCATAAGTAATGGAATCACCTGGATTTTGAAAATCAACATCAAAATAAATATAAGTAACGTCGTACTCAGGTGGATATTTTTCTAAAGCATTACCTACTCTATCAACTTCTTTAACCCCAAGAAATTTAACATCCCACATAAGTCCATCACCATTAGCTGTTCCATTTATTTTAGTTAAATTATTTTGAGCTAAAACAATAACAGCTACTGCCATAACTACTATTACTATAAATAAAGCAAAAATAGCTCTATCCTTAAATTTCTTACTCTCGGTCACGGTATCACCTCTATCTATAATAATTTTACTATCTTTCCACACCTTATGTCAACCAATGATATTTACATTATTATTATTTTACATATGTGATATAATACCTTTATAAATGAATATTAATTATTAGGAGGAAAAAAATGCATTATTATTCTTATCGTAATGAATACCCTATTATTATTTATAAAGACTTTAAAATTATAAAAGAAAAAGAAAGTATAAAAGTAGAATACACTTATGTTTTAGGTAAATATACTTTTACTCCTTCCATAACTATTAGTAATAATCATATTACTAATCAAAATATTGACGAAGAAACTTTATCTTATCTATTTTTTAATTATGGATTAGTCGATATAATTAATTATTACAAATTAACTTGTCCCAAAGAAATTATTATTGAAGCAGGTTTTATCGATAATGACCAAATTCTTTTCTTTAAAAAATTAATATATAATGGATTAAGTGAATATTTTTATCGTAATAATATTAATTTATCATTTGAAGAATTTACTAAATTTACAGTAGCAAGTAATAAAAAATTTAAAGTAAAAAAAGAAATAGATACTACTGGTAGCTTAGTTTTAGTAGGTGGAGGAAAAGATTCCATTGTATCACTTGAATTATTAAAAGAAGAAAAAGATAACAATTTATGCTTTTTATTTGAAAGAAACATTTATCCTAAAAATATACCTTCATATAATACTATTACAACTTATGGCTATGATAATAGTCAAATTGTCACTTTTAAAGCTGATA
>CANQYA010000097.1 GCA_947627965.1 uncultured Bacilli bacterium | reverse complement strand
TATGAGTATTACTAGAAATTCTTGATAATGCTGCTAAAGGTTCTCCCTGCGATCCAGTACATAGGATTGCTACTTCACTTGGTTTTAAGTTATTAGCTTCTTCAGCTGTAATTAAGACTTCTTTGTGATTAATGTATCCACCCTTTATTGATATTTCAATATTGTTTTCCATACTTCTACCAAAGACACATAACTTTCTATTATAGTTATAACAAGTTTCAATGATATGTTTTAAACGATAAATATTAGAAGCAAAGGTAGCTATAATAATACGATTGTTACTATGTTTATCAAATATTTCATTTAAAGCACTATCAACTTTTGTTTCACTTATAGAAATACCTTCATTTAAAGCATTAGTGGAATCACTTATTAATAAATCGACACCTTTTTTACCAATTTCCGCCATTTTGTGTAAATCAGCCATCGGACCAATTGGTGTTAAATCAAATTTAAAATCCCCAGTAGTTACAATTCTTCCATTAGGAGTTGTAACTACAATGCCATGAGAGTCCGGAATAGAGTGGGTTGTTCTAAAAAATTCTACTTCAATATTTTTAAATTTAATTATATCTTTATCGGTATAAACAAATAAATTATCATAACGAATATTTTTATCTTCTAACTTTAAAGCAATAAGCTCTTTAGCTTGATTAGGAGCGTAGATAGCTGGAATATTAACTGATTGTAATAAAAAAGGTATTCCTCCTATATGATCTTCGTGTCCATGAGTAATTATTAAAGCTTTTATTTTTTCTTGATTTTGTTTTAAAAAAGTATAATCAGGAATAATATAATCAATTCCTAACATACTTGCATCAGGAAAAGAAATACCAGAATCAATTATAACAATTTCGTCACCATGCATGACGCAATACATATTTTTTCCTATTTCACCTAAACCACCTAAAATAATAATTTTAGTTTCTATTGGTTTGTTATTCATTTTTCCTCCTTTCTTTAATAAAAAAAGAACTAACGAAAAGATTATACTATGAAAGTGTCAATTTGTCTATATTTTTAAAATTAATTGTCTTACTTGACATAAATAATAAAGAAGAAGTTATTAGTTATCTTCTTCTTTATTTTTAGCTATTTTTTCTTTATTGGTTTTCTTTTCTTTAGTATCATCTTCAAAAATCGCTAATTTTTGCATTTCTATTTTCTTTTTATGGCTCTTTTTAGTGATTAGTGATATCAATAATACTAAGTAAGTAATTATAATGAAACTACCTAATCCAATAATAATATATTGATATATCTTTTCGTTCTCTATGTAATCGTCTAAAGCTTCGTTATCGTTATATCTTTGAATAGTTTGTTCTTTACTGTCGTATACGTATAAATTTTCTTCACCAGTAACAACATTTATACCATTAAATAAGTAAAACTTAGAATTAGGTTTCAATTGATAAGCATTAACTTTATGTTCGTTTATTTCAACTTTTGCTGGTAGGTAATTAGTAGGTATATTATTTTTATTATCATTAATATATATAATTAATGAAGAAAAAGTATATTCTTGGTAAAGAGTGTAAGTATTTTTTAATTCGTCATAAATATATAAGTTAATATTACCTTCACTATCTTTAAGTCCTACTAAGGTAAAACCTAATTTATCATTTTCAAAAGCAGGTACTTCTAATTCATTTATTAAAATTGTTTTTTCAACAAAAGTATCATTAGGTGCGGTTATTTGTTCTTTTTTTCTTACAACGTTATATTCTTCATTATCGAAAGAAACAATAATAGGATCTAATTCTTTAACAGTAGCATTGATAATATAAGTTTTAACACTTCCATTTTGAGCTGTAACTTTTATTTCAATTTTATTTTTTCCTTCACTGACATTATGTTCTCCTAAGCCATTTATATTAGCAGTTCCGTCTTCTTTACTACCATTTATTTTTATTTTAGTAACGCCATTAGGAAGTTCTACATTATATTCTAAAGTATTTTTATTAAAATTAGGGGATAGGGTATAACCTTCAACAGATAGACTAGATAAGTTATTATTTTTGCTATAACTTGCTTCTAATTCACTTTGAGTAATAATTCTTACAGAAGCACTTTTTTCTTTAGTTCCACCCATTTCAGCACTAGCACTATCGTTGTAATCAGGTAAGCTATGAAGTTGAAAAGTACATGTTGCAGTACCACTACCTGTCGTTCTAAAATTAAAAGTAAAACGTTTAGATGTAAGAGGGCTACCACTAGCACCTGCTAATTCATTCATTTTATCTCCACTTTGCCATATTAAGTTACCTCCACATTGCATAGTGTAACTCCAAGCAGAGAAAGCTCCTTTGTTACTACTAGTTAAATCGACCGTAAAAGTAACATTATTACCTGATACTACTGTACCAGCACTTGCCCATATCGATATGTTAGCAGTACCAACGGCATTTACTTTAACAGTATTAATTATAAATAGGGAAGTAATAAATAATATAGGTATAAATATTTTCTTTTTCATAAATCGCTCCTTTATTGTGAAATAATTGTATCTTTCCACAAATGTTTTTGAATAGTTACAATATCATTTAATTTTATAACACCATCTTTATTAGCGTCTCCTGCTTTTTCTCTACTTCCTGTAAGAATAGTGTCCCCCCATAAATGTTTTTGTAAAGTTACTATATCGACTAAGGTAATATCTCCATCACCATTCGCATCACCATATAAAACTATTTCAAAAGTTTTAGTTTCTTGATTACTAGTAATAGTTAATTTATCACCAGTACCTAAAGCTCCTGTTTCTTTTATTTCGTCTTTATTATTAGTAATTTTTATAGTAGCAAATTTATTAGTTTCAAGTAATAAATCAGTTAATGTTTTAGAACCCATACCAAAGGTTATACCACTTACATATTCTTTATCTAGTTTTAATTTAGCTTGTTCCAACATTTCTTCTATTGTTGGTTGTTCGCTTGGAGCTTCGTCTTTAATTACGGTCAATGTGTATTCTTTCGTATCGCCATTACCAGCTGTGACAGTTATTATAAATTTAATTTCGTCCTCTTTTAATTCTACTTGTTTAGCAGTAGTCCTTAATACTTTATCATTCCCATCAATTGAAAGGTAACTAGTCTTTGCTACCGTTGTACCATTAATGGTAATACTAGTTGTATTATTAGGTACATTGATTGAGTAATTAGTAGTATTTCCATTAAAATTAGAAATATCGTAATTAGTATTATTAATACTATAAGTAAGTGTTTTTAACCAGTTATTAGGGTTTCCTAATTTAGGTAATTCGGTCTTTTCTGGCATTTTATCGTAAACGGGGATATAGAAAACGAATGCTATATCTAATAGACCGATATTTGAATATAAATTATAAAGGACACTAGCTTGTGATTTAGGATCTTCTAGGTTAGTCATATATTGATGCCATATTTCACTGTTAGGATTAGGGGTATTAAATTTTTGAAAGTAATTAGTAAATTGTCCATTACTAACATAATTACTAGCTATCCATTTAGTTCCACCTTTAATAGCTTTTTCTTCTGTATCCCATGGTAATAAGTAATATTCATTAGTAGTAGATGCATAACAAAGTCCATTTAAGTCAGCATTAGCAGGACTACTAGTGGCACCAATATTAAAGAAGTTATATAGTGGT
>CANQYA010000096.1 GCA_947627965.1 uncultured Bacilli bacterium | reverse complement strand
TACACAAAGATATACAACAATAAAATTATAAAAACTTGACATATAAAAACCCTTGCTGTAAAAGGGCTTGCTTTATGATTTAATTTATATCAACTGCCAAACTCCGGAGCTATAATTTAAACTTTGCTGTGTTAAATGATGATTTATTTGGTACGTATAGTTTGCATATGGAACAGGTGTACTTGATTTTTGGTGTTAGACCAGTCATTAATTTATTACCAACCACTCAAGTAATTTCTACCCAAAACGGAACTAAAGATAATCCTTATATTGTAAAAACAAATATTGAATAATAAAAGAACAAATTTAATAATTGGTAAATCAATAATTAAATTTGTTTTATTATCTTTAAGAGTAAAAAGGTAATTGATAAAAAAAGGTTTAAATTTAGAAAGATGTATGCTATAATTTTTATATGATAGGTAAAGAGGGGATAGCCAATGAAAAAGGTATTATTGTTTCCAATAACAATTTTAAAGTATGCTAAAAAAGGTGTTGGTTATCTTTTCGGCAAGAAAAATACTTTAACTAATAATGTTAATTATAACAATAATAAATTAGAAGGTGAAGCTCTTGATAAAGAGCTAGAGAGAATAAAAAAAGAAAGTCAAAGTTTTAATAAGGAAGATTTAGAAAATATTAAAAGAAGTAATATTAAACTCAAATCTTATCGATATGTTGTAAGAGGTTCTAATGGAAGTATTATTAAAGGAATTTTTGATGCTGAAAATAGTGATGCAGTAAGAATATTCCTTTCTAATGAAGGATACCAAATATTATCAATAAAAGAACGTCAAAAATGGGATGTTGATATAACTTTTGGTAGTAATAGAATTAGTAATAGTAATTTAGCTTTTTCTCTTACTCAATTATCAACATACATAAAAGCTGGTATTCCTTTAGTTGACGCGATGCGTATTTTAGCTAGACAAACTTCTAAACCACAATTAAGAAGAATTTTTGACCGTGTTGTTTATGAATTAGTTATTGGTTGTAATTTCTCTACAGCTTTAGCAAGACAAGGTAATGCTTTCCCAAAACTTTTAATTAATATGATTAAAACATCAGAAATGACAGGAGACTTAGCTGGAACTTTGGACGAAATGTCAGAGTATTATAATGAAATAGAAAAATCAAGAAGACAAATGATATCTGCTTTAGTATATCCTACAGTAATATTTATTGCGGCCGTTGGAGCAGTATTCTTTGTTGTTATGTTTGTTGTACCAGAATTTGTCGATATGTTTGCTAGTAATAATGCTCAATTACCTGCTATTACAGTTTTCATTATAAATATGAGTAACTTTTTTGGTAATTATTGGTGGATTATTGCCATATTATTAATTCTTTGCTTAGTTTTATATCGCTTATTATTTCAAAATGTCCGTATTTTTAGAAAAACAATGCAAACATTTTATATGAAATTACCTGTTATTGGTAAAATTATTATTTATAATGAAGTAGCTAATTTAACTAGGACTTTTTCTTCACTTTTAAATCATAGTGTTTTTATAACTGATAGTATGGAAATATTAAGTCAAATATCAAGTAATGAAGTATATAAAGATATGATTAATCGTACTTTAGTAGGATTAAGTAAAGGTTCTAAAATAAGTGAAGCTTTTAAGGGAGAATGGGCTTTCCCTGTCGTTGCTTATGAAATGTTAGTAACAGGGGAATCTACTGGACAGTTAGCACTTATGATGGAAAAAGTAGCTGACCATTATCAATCTTTACATAGTAACGCCGTAACAGCTATTAAAAGTTTAATCGAACCAATTATAATATGTTTATTAGCAGTAGCAGTTGGTTTTATCATTTTATCTATAATTTTACCAATGTTCGATTTATATAATCAAATGGTAATGTAATAATATTTATAGGAGTTAAACATGGAAATTCTAACTTTAGTATTTATATTTATTATAGGAACAGTATTTGGATCATTTTTCAATGTTGTTGGATATAGAATGCCTAAAAATATATCAATTATTACACCGGGTTCTTTTTGTCCTCATTGCCATCATAAATTAAAATGGTATGAACTTATACCAATCTTTTCTTATCTTTTTTTAAATGGAAAATGCTTAAAGTGTAAACAAAAAATTTCAGTTATGTATCCGTTAGTTGAAATAACAACAGGTATTTTATTCCTTGTTTCATATTTAGTCTTTGGCTTTACTAATATGTTTTTAATAATGATTATTGTAATATCTTTATTAATGATTGTTATAGTAAGTGATATTAATTATTTAATAATACCTGACGAAGTAACTATTTTTTGTACTATTTTATTATTTACTGTTAAATTAGCAACTTTAGGTATCCATGATGCTTCATTATCATTATTGTCAGGATTATTTTTGTTTGTTTTAATGTTATATATTATGAAACTAGGTAATTTTATCTTTAAAAAAGAGAGCCTAGGTGGTGGCGATGTTAAATTAATGTTTTTTGTTGGTGTTGCTGTCGGACCTTTTTCAGGTATGTTTACTATTTTCTTATCTTCAGTTATTGCTTTACCAATTTCTCTTATTATGTATTTAAAAAACAAAGATAATGTTATCCCTTTCGGACCTTTTATTTTAATCGCATTATTTATTATTTTATTATTTAAAATAGATATAAATACAATTTTGACTTTATTTAATAAATAAAATTTACTATAATTATTTAGTAGGTGATGTTATGTTAGAAGTAAAAGAAATTGTTAAAGTGACAAGTGATAATGAATTAAAACTAAAACAAGAATATATAAAAGCTTTAGAAGATGATAAATTTCGTAATTTAATTAATTGTTTAAAGTTTGACGAAGCTTTAGCAATGAAATATACATCACGTCTTAAAGAGACTGCTATAGAATTTGATAATTGTAAAAATTGTCATAATTTAGCAAGTTGTAAAAATAAAATTATAGGTTTTGCATTAACACCTACTAAGGATTGTAATATAATTAATTTTTCTTATAAAGAATGTCATTATAAAAATGTAGATTCTTATAAAGATAATGTCGAATATTTTGATGTACCACCAATGATAAGAAATGCTAGTATAAAAGATTTATATAAAGATAAAAATAGAATAGAAATAATAAAAAAAATGAAAAGTTATATAGATAATTACTTTACTAATAAAGAAAAAGCTATTTATTTACATGGAAGCTTTGGATCTGGTAAAACTTATATAATCGCATCTTTATTTAATGAATTAGCTAAGAAGAATGTTAAAAGTATTGTTATTCATTTACCTGATTTTTTAAGAGGTTTAAAAGATGCCTTTGCAACTGATTATAGTGAGCGTTACGATATAATAAAAAAAGTACCTTTATTATTAATAGACGATATAGGAGCAGAATATTTAACTAATTGGTCAAGAGACGAAGTATTAGAACCTTTATTACAATATCGTATGGATAATAATCTTGCTACTTTCTTTACTTCAAATTTTACAATAGAGGAATTAGAAAAACATTTAGCTGTTTCTTCTAATAGTGTTGATCGAGTAAAAGCTAGGAGGATAATAGAAAGGATTAAACAATTAAGTGTTCCTTATGAATTAGTTAGTAAAAATTATCGAGAATAAGCAAAAAGCTTATTTTTTTATTCATTTGGTCTTGCCAAAACCCTAGGGG
>CANQYA010000095.1 GCA_947627965.1 uncultured Bacilli bacterium | reverse complement strand
CAACCAACTAAACCAAACACCATAACCCCAACTAAAACAACTAATAAAATATTCTTAAATAATTTCATAAATCCTCCATAATTTTATTTTAGCATAGTTTAAATAAGAAATAAAGAAAAACCAAAAACTTATTAAATAAGTTTTTAAATTTATTATTATATAATAAGTTTAGGAAATTTTTTCTTTAAATAAATTATTATTCTTGATAATAAATCTGTAATTAATAAAACTATTCCTACTTGAAAATATGGATTAATATCAACATTTATTGCTTTAATACTAAAAAGGATAAAAATAATACCTGGATGTATAAAATAATAATACTTAGATAAGTCACGGAAAGGAAATTTTACTTTATTATCTTTAGGTTTACTTATATATAGAATAGTTATAAATAAATAATAAACAATAGGAACACACGATAATAAAATATTACTATTTAATCTTTCTGTATCATGTAAAAAGATAGCTTCAAAAACTAATAGAAAAACAAAAATAATTAATTTAACAAAACAATTTTTAGAATAAATTTCTTTCTTTGTACCCATATAATAACCTAATACTACATAGAAAAGTCCAAAGAATAAGAAATTTCTAGTAGTAAAAAATATTTTAAAATAGAAACTAACTAAAGCTTTTATTCCTATTGGTAAAATACCATAATAAGTTTCTGTCGCTCCAAATAAAAGTAAGAAAAAGGATATTATTAATAAATATTTAATTTTAAATTTCTTTTTCCATTTACTTAATACCATTAAAGAAAATAATAAAGCTGGAAAATACCATAAATGATAATATACCCCTGTATAAATAAGAGTGATTAAAAGGATTATTGGCAACAAAAGAATTAATAAAATAATAATTACATAAATGGGTAAATTAACAAATTGTAAATAATCATTAATTAAACTACTATTTTGAATAATAAAACTAATAATAATTGGTATATATAAAGTGCTCCATACTAAATATAAAGGTATCATCTTTTTTATATAATTTTTAATATATGAAGGATTATCTTTTTCTTTTTTAGCTATAAAATACCCTGTTATAAGAAAGAAAAGAGGTACACAAATTCTTGTAATAATATTGTTAAAAGTTAAATCTAATTCGTTAGAATAATACTTAAAAGGTCTTAAATGAAGAATAATTATCAATATAGCACAAATATATTTTAAAATATCAATATTATGATAATTAATTATTCCTTCTTTATAGTTATTATCAATTTTTTCTTGAAAGAAAATAGTAATAACACTAAAAGCAATAATTAGCAATAAAAGAGGTATTGGTCGACCTAAATTATTTTCTATTTGTAATACATTAAGAAACTTTAAAAGTATTATCAGTATACTAATTACTGAAATAATAATTATATTTCTTCGATATTTCATATAGTTACTCCATTATTTAATTATTACTTTTTCTTAATCTTAAAGCATTAAAAACAACACATAGACTTGATAACATCATAGCAAAACTTGCTATCATAGGATTTATTTCTAAACCCCAATTTTTAAATAATCCTATCGCAATAGGTATCATTAATATATTATAGAAAAAAGCCCAAAATAAATTTTCTTTTATATTTCTTAAAGTTTTTTTACCTATTATTAATAATTCTTTAATTCTTAAAATATTATCGTTAGTAATAATAACATTAGAGGAATTAGTAGCAATATCAGTACTACTTTTAAAACTAATTCCAATATCTGAAGTTGCAAGTGAAGGAGCATCGTTAATACCATCTCCTACCATAGCTACTTTTTTACCATTAGCTTGTAGTTTTTTTATATAACTTGTTTTATCACTAGGTGTCACATTAGCAACAATATTATTTATTCCTATCTCGTTACCAATTATATTAGCTGTTACTAAATTATCACCAGTAAGCATTACTATATCTAAACCTAATTCTTGTAATTCTTTAATTACTTTCTTAGTATCTTTTCTAATTATATCTTTAACCCCTATTAACCCTATAACATTATCTTCTTCTAATACATAGATAATACTATTACCTGTACTAGTTAAACTTTCTTCGTCAGTTTTATGAATATTTTTATTCTTTTTTAAAATTTTACTATTACCTAAGTAATATTCTTTGTTATCTATTTTAGAATAAATACCTATTCCTGTTAATTCTTTATAGTTTTTAATATTTAATTCTTTGATTTTATATTTAGTAAAAGCTTTAGCAATGGGATGAATAGAATTACTTTCGATATTAGCAACAATATTTAATAATTCTTTATCGCTATAATGTGAATAATTATATACTTTGTTAACACTTAGTTTACCTAAAGTAAGAGTTCCTGTTTTATCAAAAACAATTGTATCAATATGGGAAGCTATTTCTAAAGTTTCACTATTTTTTATAAGTATTCCCTTTTTAGCACTTGCTCCAATTGCTACTACTATAGCTAAAGGTGTTGCTAAACCTAAAGCACATGGACAAGAAACAACTAATACCGTTACCATATGAATTAATGCTTCATTTAAAGAAGTTCCTAATAAAAGATAAATTATTAAAGTTAATAAAGCAATTATTAAAATTAATGGAACAAAGTAAGAACTAACTTTATCAGCTACTTTAGATATAGGCATTTTAGAATTACTAGCTTCAAGTACTAAATGAACCATCTCTGATATAGTTGATTTAGGTCCAATTTTAATAGCTTCATACTGAACTATACCATCATAGTTAATTGAACCAGCTACAATCTTATCACATACTTTCTTTTTAACTGGTTTAGATTCTCCCGTTATAAAAGATTCGTCAAAATGAGCTTCACCTTTTACAATATTACCGTCAACAGCCACTTTCATACCTGGTTTAACAACCAAAATATCTCCTACTTTAACTTCGTCAATAGTAATTTCTTTAACACCGTTTTTAGTTTTTAATAAAGCACTTTGAGGTGTTACCTGGACAAGATCTTTTATTGCTTCTTTAGTTTTATCTTTACTATTTTTATCGATATATCTTCCTATTTTAATAAATAAAATAATCATACAAACTGATTCAAAATATAAATTTTTTACTAAAATATTATTACCTAATATTATTAAAATCATATTAATAAAACTATATCCTAAACTAACTAAAATACCAAGTGCTACTAAAGTATCCATATTAGGACTTTTTTTAATTAAATTTTTTATCCCATTAATAATAATATCTTTACCGTATATTAAATATGGAAGACAAAGTATAAAAAGAGATACAGCATAATTAACGGGATATTTTTCCATATTTAAAAATGGTACAGTTGGTAAATTAATCATATGTGACATTGATATATACATAATAAAAATCATTAAAAGTCCTAGAACAATTAAATAAATTTTATTATTATCTTTTTTATTTTCGCTTTGTTCATTATAGATACCCATATATTTATAACCTGAAGCATTAATATATTTACCAAGCGTTGCAATATCGATGTTATCTTCGTAATGAATAAGTGCTTGTCCTAAAACAAGGTTAACTTGAGCATCGATTACCCCTTCTTGTTTATTTAGATATTTTTCGACATGATAAGAACAAGCCGAACAAGTCATGCCTTCAATTTTTAAAATTATTTTCTTCATCGCTATTCTTCTATCTCGTATCCAAGATTACTAATTACTTGAGTAAATAAATTAGTATCTGTCTCGTCTTTATAATTAACTGTTACTATACCTGTTTTATGATTAGCATTAACTTTAGTAACGCCTTCAATATTTTTAAGAGCATTC
>CANQYA010000094.1 GCA_947627965.1 uncultured Bacilli bacterium | reverse complement strand
GGTTTTGGCAAGTAAAAAAATTTTACCGGATTAAAGTATCAAAAAAATAAGCAAAAATTGCTTACTTTTAATAATACCCCCCTTAATTATTCAGTTCTTAATGCTTCCACTGGATCTTTCTTAGCGGCCATTTTTGCAGGTATAAATCCACCTATCATTGTTAAAGACATACTAATAATAATTAATATTAATGCATGTACTGGATTAAGTTTAGCAACATTAGGTAAATCAGTTAAGCTTTCTATTATAATATTAGCTGGGAATGTAAGTAACCAACCAATTAATATTCCTATTAATCCTGAACATAATCCAATTATAAATGTTTCAGCATTAAATACACGAGTAATATCTTTCTTTCTTGCACCTAGTGCTCTTAAAACACCAATTTCTTTAGTTCTTTCTAGAACAGAAATATAAGTTATTATTCCAATCATAATACTAGATACAACTAAGGATATAGCTGAGAAAGCAACTAATACAATCGTTATAGCGTCCATTATTGAACCTGAAAGACTAGAAATAATATTACCTAAATCAGTATATAATATTTGATCATCTATTTCTCTTCCTTCATTATATTTATCTAAATAATTTAATACTTGTTCTTTACTATTAAAATCAACTGGGAATAAATTAATAATCATTGGTATATCACTACCACCTAAATAAGAAATTAATGTTTCTTTACTGGTTTGATTTTCATTACTTATATCAAATTGTTCTCCTGTTAAAACATTGTAATCAGCATCCATTTGGGCTTTAACAATTTTAGAATTTTTATTTTCACTAATAATATAATCAACTAAATCTTCTGTATATGATATTCCCGAATTACTAGCTGTTAAAGCCTCTTTATCTTCTTTTCCTCTTGCAATACCTACTACTTTTAATGTAAGAGCATTACTAGAATTATATAATGCTTCAAAATCAGTATTTAAAGTAAAGAAATTACCTAATTGTTTATAATAATCGTCATTAAATACTAATTTTAATTCTTTTCCCATTATTTCTTCAAATGATACTTTTTCTTTAGTAGTATCTATATCAAATGCCTCTAATATTTTAGAACTTATCCTATTTCTACTATCAATAGTTATTAATATTTCTTCTTTACTAGTAGGTAATTTACCCATTAATATATCGTAATTAGCTTCTATTACACCTACAACATCTTTATCCATTTTTTTAGGAATACTTGTTAAATCAGTCATATTTAACGATAAAGGTTTATAGGTATCTCCAACTTTAGTTATTATATTTAAGGCAGTAGCTCTAGTATAAGATATACCTGCTAATAGTTTACCATCTATTTTTTCAATATAATTGATATAATCTTCATTTAAAACGTTAGTATGTAATACTTGATCGACAATTGGTTGTTGTGGATAAATAACTTCTTCGTCAATATATTCTTCCATATCATTAATATTATTTAATTCAAGTAATTTTTCTTCTGTCATTTCCATTGCTTGTTCACTTATCATAACTGGCATAGAAGATAAAGTATCTCTCTCAAATTTATCAATTTCTATATCAAAACCATTAGATA
Source organism: uncultured Bacilli bacterium (assembly GCA_947627965.1). GTDB lineage: Bacteria > Bacillota_I > Bacilli_A > RF39 > UBA660 > RGIG3091. Next base: position 2,240 of record CANQYA010000094.1, on the reverse strand, counting down.
ATGATAATATTAAGGCAATACCAATAATACCAATACTTGATGCAAAAGCTGTTAATAGGGTTCTTCCTTTCTTAGTACGAATATTATTGAAGGATAATTTAAGAGCAGTAAAGAAACTCATAGCTGTCTTTTTTATTTTATATTTATCTTTTTTATCTTCATTCTTCTTTATAGGATTACTATCACTTATTAATTGTCCATCTTTAAATTCAACAATACGGTTAGCGTAAGTGTGTGCTAATTCGGCATTATGAGTTACCATAATAACTAATTTATCTTTAGCTATTTCTTTTATTAATTCCATAATTTGAACACTGGTATTGGAGTCTAGTGCTCCTGTTGGTTCATCTGCTAAAATAATATCAGGATCATTAGCTAAAGCTCTTGCAATAGCAACACGTTGCATTTGTCCACCTGATAATTGGTTAGGTCTTTTATGAGCATGTTCTTTTAAACCAACTCTATCTAAAACTTCTAAAGCTTTCTTTTTACGATTAGAAGCTGATACACCACTTAATGTCATTCCCATCTCAACATTATCTAAAATAGAAATATGACCAATAAGATTATAATTTTGGAATATAAATCCAATACAATTATTACGATAAGAGTCCCATTCCGTTGTTTTAAATTTTTTTGTTGATTTATTATTAATGATTAAATCACCTGTATCATAGCGATCTAAACCACCAATAATATTTAAAAGTGTTGTTTTACCACTTCCTGATGGTCCTAATATAGCAACAAATTCATTTTTTCTAAATTCTAAACTAACCTTATTCAAAGCTTGTTGTTTAAAATCACCTGTAGTATAGGTTTTACTTATATTTTCTAATTTTAACATTTTCCCTCCATAATGATTGCAATAAAGCATATTTACAAAGCATTTTAATTATACCTTAATTTATAGGTATAATCAATCATTCAATGTATAATTTCACCAATATATCACAATTCATTTTAATATATTTAATAAGTATACAAAAATACTTAAAATTAAATCTAATATAACATATTTATTTTCAAAAGAAAAATCGACAATTTTATAATTTGAAGACATTTTTAAGATAAAAAAAGGAACAAAATTAAGAATTGCTATTAGACAATTTATAATTTTGTTCTTTAATTATTTATCAATTTTTAATTTTAGAAAAATTTTACTTTTTTTTAATTTATTTTTATAACATAAGGTTTTTCTATTGTTCCATCTTGGTTAGTATCTGTTATTTCGATAGTCGGTATTAAATTAATAGTAGGTCTAACATTAGTAACACCTGATACATGAATTTGATACAGTTCACCATTAGCTCTAACATGCCAGTTAGATGCACGCGAATGAGTAGCGTAAAAGTTTATAGGGCTCATTGTCCAATAACCAGCTCCAGTATATAAATAATAATTGGTATTTACTACATTATATAATCCGCCGGCATAAACTACTTCATCACTTGTTATTAAACCTATTTTATATTTTGCATTTTTATTTCCTTTATTATTACTTACTGTAAATAAATCATGTGAAGAATTAGGACAAGCAAACTGTGGTGAGCTATTACCACCAGCTAATCTTCCACCTGACCCATAATATGTATGTACTATTCCAAAACCTTGATTATATCCTTTTGCTAAACTTCTATCGTTACAGAAGCCAGTATCGGCTATATAATTATTATAATTTAGTAAATTTTTTTCATACCAATTCTCTAGATAAGTTTTCATATCAGAATTCACTTCGTTTTTATGAGCTTGTTCATATGAGGTTGAAAAATATCCTGCATGGGTTTCCCCAGCCCATATTTGATAATTATTCCCCTCTTTTTTAGTTTCTGTTATCTTTATCATATGAGTACAACTCGTACTTTGACTATAACATGTATAGTAATCATGATATGTTTCTGTATAAGTTCCATCTACTATTGTTCCTGTTAAAGTATAAAATCCTGTATTTTTATCGAATGTATATTCTTTCGACATTTTTACTGTGTTTGTTCCTGTGGTACTTGCCCACACCCAGCCTGTATAATTGTTAACACCGTCAGTATAAGTAGTTGGTGTACCATGCATATAACCTACAAAGGCATTATCTCCTGGGTGTGAATTAAAATCACTTTTTCCTATCGTTGCATTACTTCCCGTAGCACCAGCTGTTTCTCCTTGATAAATTAACCTTATCGAACCGTCTTCGTTTATTCTTATTATTCGCCAGTAATATCCTGCAAAGGATACATAGTTATTATCTA
>CANQYA010000093.1 GCA_947627965.1 uncultured Bacilli bacterium | reverse complement strand
GTGGAACACTTGCTACTTTCAATGTTGCGTTTACAAAACCAGGAGATAAGATAATTTATCAAATAACAGTCGAGAATAAGGGAAGTTTAAATGCTATTATAAATAAAATAAATGCAACAGAGTTAGGAAGTGATGCGATAACGTTTGAAATAAGTGGTATTAAAGAAGGAGATAAACTAAAACATGGAACATCAACTACCTTTAATGTAACTATAAGTTATAATGGAGAAATAGAAGATGACCCTAACTTAAAAGATAATGAATTACAAATAGATATAACCTATATCCAAGATTTAAAAGGACAAGAACAAAAAGAATCTGATATAGTACCAACAAGATTATCGCAAAAGATACTTTATGATAACGAGGAACAACCTGATACTAATATCGACTTTAGTAAAATAAGCAGTGATAGTAATGGAAAAGGATTATATTATACAAATACTAATACCGAAGATAACAGAGTAACTTATTATTTTAGAGGAGCAGTAGATAATAATTATGTATCCTTTGGAGGGTTTTATTGGCGAATAGTAAGAATAAACGAAGATGGAAGTATAAGATTAATCTATCAGGGGAAAAATCCAACTGATACAGGTGATAATGCAACGATAGGAAAAAGTGCATTTAATTCAACAATAGGAGATAATTCAATGGTAGGTTATATGCATGGTACACTCACTAATAATTATATTGACGGGCATGGAAATTATAGTGGTTGGGCATGGCATAGTACCACAGGAACAGTAAAGATGGGTACAAATTATACATTTGATAATAAGACAGGAATATATACTTTAACAGGCGATGTAGTAGATGCTTACTATGACGAAGATCATCATAATTACTATACATGTTATAGTCAAAATACAACCTGTACTCGTATGATAAAAATAACAGAAACCAAAAAAGAGGGGAATAATTATCAAATATGGGGAGGGGAAACCCATGCTGGATATTTTTCAACAAGTTATGAAGAAGCACATAAAAACGAAGTTAATTCCGATATAAAAAAATATTTAGAAGATTGGTATGAGAAAAATTTATTAGATTATGATAATTATTTAGCCGATACTGGCTTTTGTAATGATAGAAGTTTATCAATAGGAAAAGGTTTTGGGAGACAAGAAACGTATTATGGAGCATATGATAGGTTACAAATGAATAAGAATCCTAAATTTTTATGCCCTAATCCAACCAATGATTTATTCACTGTAGCAAATAGTAAAGGTAATAAAGCTTCAATTTATAAAGTTGGTTTAATAACGGCTGACGAAGTAACATATGCAGGAGGATTATATAGTAAAGCAAATAATAGTTATTATTTATATACAGAGGTTAATTATTGGACTATGAGCCCATCCTACTTCGATTTTGCACATTCCAACGCCGTAGATTGGCGCGTCATCTTGGCTGATTACTTGTTCGGTGTGAACGTCACTGCTGCTCTCGGTGTAAGACCAGTCATTAATTTAATTTCAACTATCGAAATAACAGATATTAACCAAATTGGAACTATAAATAATCCTTATATTATAAAAACAAATTAAGGAAACAAGTTTAATTTTGTTAAAATCAATAATTAAACTTGTCTTTTTTCTTTAATATATTTATTAAAATTTATTAAATTCTTTCTTCTAACCATAGAAACTTTTGCATATATTTTAATAAATAGAAAGAGAGGAATTAATTATTATGGAAACACTAAAAGTTTCGACTAAATCAAACCCTAATTCAGTAGCAGGAGCATTAGCTAATGTATTTCGTGAGAAAGGATCTGTTGAAATTCAAGCAATAGGTGCAGGAGCATTAAATCAAGCTATTAAGGCAATAGCAATTGCTAGAGGATTTGTCGCTCCGTCAGGGAAAAATTTGGTATGTATTCCAGCTTTTACTGATATTATTATCGATGGTGAAGAACGTACAGCTATTAAATTAATTGTCGAAGCAAGATAATGTATAAAAAAGTGTAAAGTGGTAATAATAATTTTAGTAAGAAAAATAGAGGAAATCGCCCTAAAAAACAAAAAAATTTGACAAAAAATGACAGTTGTGATATAATACAGACATCTTGGAAGATAGGGGTTCAAGATTTCAGGGAAAAGGGGTTGAATTATAATGAAACAATCATATATTTTTGAATACCAAAATGAAAACGATTTTAGAAAGAAAGAAAGAACAGTAAGAAAGTATAATATGTTAGCATATAAGAAATTAACATTTGACTATTATCCAGAATTAAGAAGTGGTAATTTCTTAGGTGAACTTGTATCTGTCAATAAAAAAGAAAATTCTAAATCATATGAATTAAAATTGCCAACTGACGAGTTATTTGCTAAAGTTCATGGTGAAATTAGATTACATTATACTGTTTATGAAGATAAACATCTTATCTTACTTACTAATATTACACCTGAGGGTATCTTAGACGAAGGTCATAGAGCTGAACTTGGTACTTATAAAGGTGTCATGATTTCTAAATCTAATCCAGAAAAAGATATGTTTAAAGTTAATTTATTAAATATGTTACAAAAATAACGAAGGTTAATTAATCTTCGTTTTTATATTGAAAAAAATCAAAAAAAAGATATAATTACTATTATAGGAGGACGTTATGAATAGACGAGGTTTTACATTAATTGAATTACTTGCTGTAGTAATTATTTTAGGGGTTATAATGATGATTGCTATACCAAATGTATTAGGAATGTTAGATAAAAATAAAAAGAATAGTTTTGTTGAAAGTGCAAGAACAATGATTAGTAGGGCTGAATATACAATTAGGAAAGATACTTCTATTGAATATCCTTCTAATGGAAAAGCCATAATATTAACGTTGGAATATTTAAATACAGCTGATATTTCTAATTCACCATATGATACAGAGTATAGTCCAACAAGATCTTTTGTAGCAATTGTTAATCATACAGAAAATGAAGTGACAGAGTATAAATATTATGTTCATTTAGTTGCATGTTCAACTATTGATTGTTCTAATACAAATAAAAATCTTAATCGTGGTATTAATTTAATTTATCAAGATAACTTGACAGGAAATAAACGTTATCAAATAGTAAAGCAAGGAAATGATGTCAATATTGATTTAGGTAAAACTAGTGGTAATACAATGGTTAATGAAAGTCAAATTTTATCAATTACGGGTGCTTCCGGAATTGAAAAAGTTTTTAGTGAATTAAGTTAAAGTAATTGACTACTTTATGGTTTTGTGCTATTATTTACTTATGATGTGGGAGGGTAAAAAAGATAATATGAAAAAAAATAATAAGGGTTTTACGTTAATTGAACTTTTAGCAGTTATAATAATTTTAGGTGTTTTATTACTTATTGCTATTCCAGCAGTTAGTAAATATATTGAGCGTACAAGAATTAGAACTTATAAAACTAATCTTTCTAAAATGGTAGATGCAGTTAGTATTGAGGTTAACTCTTATAGTGACGAGTATCAATTTAATAGTACGCAATATTTAGTAGTACCATTTGTTTGTATTGATTTGGAAAGAGGAAGTAATGATAAGTCTCCTTTCTCAGCATATGATGCAAGCAAATCATATGTAATAGTTACAAGAGATGCTAACGGATTTGATTATAAGGTTGCTGCACTTGATTTAACGGGATACGGTACTGATGGAATAACTACTGCAGAAGATGCTACTATTAAGGTTAAACCTACTACAGTGCCAGCTATTACTAAAGAAGGTTCAGGTTATAAAATGGGTACAGGAGTAACAGGAGTTGAAGGTACAGCTTCAATTGTAACTTGTGATGCTTTAACAAATGCAATTAAATAAAATATTAATTAATATCATTAAATGATGGATTTACTTTTCCATCATTTTTTTCTT
>CANQYA010000092.1 GCA_947627965.1 uncultured Bacilli bacterium | reverse complement strand
TAAAGATGTCACAAAGTTATACTTTTAATTCCCAAACTGGGGTATATACATTGTCCGAACCAGTAGTAGATGCTCATTATGACGACGAACATCATGGCTATTATACATGTTATAGTCAAAGTACAAGTTGTACTCATATGATAAAGATAACTCAAACTAGAATGGAAGGTAGTAATTACCAAATATGGGGAGGGGAAACGCACGCAGGATATTGGTCAACAAGTTATGAACAAGCTCATGCGAACGAAGTGGACTCTGATATTAAAATTTATTTAGAGAATTGGTATAAAGAACATTTGACTAAATATGATAATTACATAGCCGATACCGGTTTCTGTAATGATAGAAGTTTAGCTAATGGTTATGAAAACGCAGGTTTTGGACGTGCTGAAACACATTATGGAGCAAGACTATTTTATAACAGTACAAAAACGCCACAGTTTGCATGTCCTAATCCAACCCATGATTTATTTACAGTAACTAATGAAAAAGGGAATAAGAAGTCTACCCAAAAAGTAGGCTTAATAACAGCCGACGAAGCAGTGTATGCTGGAGGTGTATATTATGTAGTAAATAGTAGTTATTACTTATATACAGGTGTTAATTACTGGACAATGAGCCCCTACGTCTTCCACTCTAACGATTCCTACGTGGTCGATTGGTACGTCAACTCGACTGGTAGCTTGGGCGTTACGAACGTCTGGTTTGCTCTCGGTGTGCGCCCCGCCATCAATTTACTACCAACTATAGAGATAACTTCTACTACTCAAAATGGAACAATAGAAAAACCTTATATTATAAAAGTGAATTAAAATTAATAAATGAGGTAATAATAAATATATATGTACCTAATTTAATAAGAGGTGTATAATGAAACTATAGAAAGGGATTTATACAATGAAGAAAATATTATTAATTTTAATAGCAGTATTACTTATAAGTGGTTGTGAGGTTAAAGAAAAAGTACCAGTAAATAATAATGATACTGATAAAATTAAAGAACAATTAAATAGTCTTTCTTTAGACGAAAAAATTGGTCAAATGCTTATGATTTCATATCGTAGTATTGTAGCTGATAATAATTTAATATCTGTTCTTAATGATGTAAAACCAGGTGGTTTTATAATGTTTAGTGAAAATTTTGAGAGTTATACCCAAGTAAATAAATTTCTTAATGATATAAAAAGTACTGCTGATATTCCTTTATTTATTTCAGTTGACCAAGAAGGAGGAAGGGTCCAAAGATTAAAAAGTTTAACTGATAAAAAAGTTACTGTTATTCCTCCTATGTTAGAATTAGGTAAAACTAATAATTCCCTTTTAGCATACGACGTTGGACAAGTAATGGGTGAAGAATTAGGTGTTTTTGGTATTAATATGGATTTTGCTCCAGTATTAGATATTTACTCTAATCCTAATAATACTGTTATAGGTAATCGTTCCTTTGGTCAAACTTATGAATTAGTAAGTAAAATGGCTTTATCCTTTTCAAAAGGACTAGAAAGTACTGGGGTTATTCCTGTTTATAAACATTTCCCAGGTCATGGTGATACTGCTACTGATTCTCATTATGATTTACCTGTCATTGAAAAAAGTAAAGAAGAATTATTAAACTTTGAATTAAAACCATTTATTGATGCGATAAATAATGGTGCTAAAGTAATTATGATTGGACATTTAGCTATTCCTAATATAACTCATGATGATACTCCAGCATCTTTATCTAAAGAATTAATTACTGACTTATTAAAAGAAGAATTAGGTTACGACGGTCTTGTCATAACTGATGCGGTCAATATGGGAGCTTTGACTAACAATTATACTTCTAAAGAAATATATATAAAAGCAATTAATGCAGGTGTTGATATTCTTCTTATGCCTTCACCTGCTAAAGACGCCCTTAAAATCATTAAAGAAGCAGTAGTTAATGGTGAAATAAGCGAAGAACAAATAAATAATTCCGTTTTAAAAATATTGAAATTAAAAGAAAATATAAGTAATGCTCCTAAATATGACGAAAGTTATTTAGGTAGTAGTCTTCACCAAGAAATTATTGATAAAATAGGGTAAAAATAATGAAGAAAATAATATATATAATTATCCTTTTTAATATATTAATACTTACTACTGGTTGCAATTCTAAAGAAGAACTTAATTGCGATATAGGGCAAACCCAAGTAACAATTACTATCAAGAAAGGTCAAATAATTAATTATTACGATAAAGTAAATGGTAATGCTTCTAAAGAAGAAATTGCTATTTTAAATAATCAATACTTACTTAATATTGATACTAATTCTAAAGCAATTGAATTACTAAAAGAGGCGATGGCTAACAATGGAGGAAGTTGTAAATAAATAAACAACTTCTTTTTTTCGTCAAATTTTGACATCTCTTACTTATATAATTAACTTAAATAATAGGTAGGGATCAATATGATTAATGTAAAAAAATTATTAGCAATAATTAGTGTTATGACTATTTTTTGTTCTATTTCTGTAATTCATTTTAAATTGATGGTAAATGATTATGAAAATGGTAATAGTAGAGATTTACCAGTCTTTTTTGATAATTCTAATTCTTTACCATTAGAGATACCTTCTAATAATAGTGATGTTGTAGGTATTATTAATGCTCCAGCTATTGATTTATTAGATGCGATTGTAAAGACTACTGATAACAATTATTATACTAATCACAATATTAATAAAAATATTAATACAGTAGGAAGTATATTTATGGATTATCGCAATTTATTAGATAGTAAAAAAATAATTATATATGGACATAATTCCTTAGAGAGCGATATTGAAACGGGATTTGGTAAACTTACTAAGTTTATGGATTATGAATTTACTAAACAAAATAAATATATAAAAATATATACTTCATGTGGCCTCCAAGAATGGGAAATATTTTCTGTTATGGTAGTAGATAATAATACTACTTATCACACTAAAATTAATTTTAAAGATGATGAAGAATTACAAGAACATTTAAATTGGCTTATTAATAATTCTATATTTGATTTAGGAACTAAAGTTTCTAATAACGATCAACTTTTAACGCTACAAACTTGTATTAATGAACCGAATAATTCCTTTTTATTAATTAATTTAAAGAAAGAAAGTGATACTTGTGTCCAAAATAATTAAATTATTGTTCCTCTTATTTTTACTGGTTAATATTTTAAAAGTAGATGCTTTAATCGAACCAATTGACTTTAATATCGATACTAATTATAGTTATTGTGTTTATTATTTTTATGATGGTATTATCGATATTAATAATACAGAGTGTTATTATAATATTCCTTATGGTATTACGATCGATAGTTTTATTCCTAAACCTAAAGAAGGATATGTACTAGATAACTTTAATAAAATTAAGGTAATAGATAATATTAATAATTATATTAATGTTTCTTATCGAAGTCTTGCTATTGGGGAAATAATCCCTCCTAATACAGGATTAAAAGGTTAGTTATTATTGCAATAATTAACCTTTTTTATATACTAGAAATTTATTTGGAAAAGGTAAAAAATGTGCAAAAAATTTTTTTTAAATAAGTGTGGTAAAAATTGGTATAAAGAAAATATGAAAAATAGTTGACTGGCAAACTTATGTATGATATTTTGTAATTATGGGGGCTAAAGTATGAATGTTTATCAAGCTTATTATTTTCGAATGTATCCTAATAAAGAACAACAAGTAAAGTTAAATCAGTTTTTAGGTATTTCTAGATTTATTTATAATCATTATCTTTCACCTAAAAGAAGGAACTTATAAAGAAACCAAAAAAATTTTTCTTAAAGATTATATTAAGTAGATACATATTATCCAAGTAGTCAGATATGTAGTCATTGTGGGAAAAAGAAGGAAGAATTAAAGGATTTAAAC
>CANQYA010000091.1 GCA_947627965.1 uncultured Bacilli bacterium | reverse complement strand
CTCCTTTGCTATAATTTTAACATATATAAAAAGATAGGTGTTTTTTCCTATCTGTCTATTTTTGTGGGTACAATTTAGATAAATTAAGTGTCATTTTTTTATAATTATTATCAGAACGATAATGAGAAATAAAATGATAGTAATGAGGTTTAAAACCTTTATTATAAAAGTTTTAGTTTTCACTATATCAAACCTCCTCTCTATAAAGATTAGAGGTAGACACTCAACAACTGATATTCCCTATGAAAATTATATCAAACTATTGTTCTTTATACAATAGAATTTGATACTAAATTTATGACAATTTAGAAAACACACTTGCTAATTGACATAATTAGTAAATATGGCAAATGTGAACAAGTATGTAAAAGTAATGTTTGGAAATAAAGAACCTTATATAAAAAATTTAACTAATGATAAAGTTATTAATATTACAGGTAAATCTAGTAGTGGTAAATCTTCTTTTAGTGATAAATACATAAAAGATGGTAATTATTTTTAAAAAATTAATAAATTTGGATTACAAAGTTGTCATATTTTTTCCTTTAGAGCACCAATTGATAACAAACTCAGAAATTCTGAGTTAAAAAAACGTACTTGATAAAAGTGCGTTTTTATGTTATTATGAATGTGTCAAGGAAACTTGCATAAAATAAAAAAGGGAATACCTAATTTTGATGAGTTAGGTACTATTCCAAATTTTAGGTTAGTACCGACCTATACAGTTGGTACTATTTTTATATATTAGGAATTTGCTTTCTTTGCAAATTTTCTCATGTACTAGAAATTTATTTGGAAAAAGTAAAAAATGTACAAAAAATCTCTTTTAAATAAGCGTGTAAATTATATTTTGTGTGGCAAAAATTGACATAAATAAAATATGAAAATCTGCATTGACTAAGTATTAAAAAAATAGTATCATAAATGGTACGTGAGGGGGAATTATTATGAAACCTAATGAAGAAAAATACGAAGTCGTTAGATGCGAGAAAGAACCTTATTTTAATTTAGATGATTACGAAGTTACTAATTGTCCTTATTGTAAATATCGTTTTATGTGTTTAGAAAAAGAACAAAAAAAATTAAATGCTAAGCAATGTTTTTATGCTATTTTAGGGGGCATTTCATTATTAACTAGCCTTGCAACTCTTATCGAGTGCATAGTATCATGGATTATCAATGGTAGTACTATGGATGCAATCTGGTCTTGTGTTTTGAGTGCTGGATTTTTTACACTAGTATCATCTTATTTTGCACCGAAATATTTGGAAGTAGATAAAAAACAAGAAAAAGTAAAAAGGTTATTAGAAAATAAAGAATATGAATATATGTAGGAATAACATATATTATTAAGAGTTAAAAAGAACTAGAGAGCATACTCTAGTTTTATTATGTTTTAAATGAATGCTATTGACTAAATATTAAAAAAATAGTATTATAAACCGTACAGAAGGGGGAATTTATTATGAAGTCTAATGAAGAAAAGTACGAAGTTACTAACTGTGAGAAAGAACCTTATTTTGATTTAGACGATTATGAGAGAAGCAATTGTCCTGATTGTCAATATCGTTTTGTATGTTTAGAAAAAGAAAAACGTATATTAACTTCTAAACAAATTTTTAATAAAATTTTAGGAGGCATTTTTATATTAGGTAGTATTGCATCTCTTGTCGATTGTATAAGGACTTTGGTTAATAACGGTAACTTTAACCATGCATTCGGATCTGGTACTTTGAGTGGAGCATGTTTTATCATTTCAGCAATAATTATTGGAGAGATATGTCCGAAACTAGATGAAAAGCAAGAGAAAGTAAAGAAATTATTAGAAAGTAAAAAATAAGGATAAAGGTAACTATTATGGTTTATGAAGTTAGTGATGTTTTAACATTAAATAATAATAACAAATACGTAGTTGTCAGTACAGCTGAATACAATAATAAAAACTATTTATTTTTAATTAATATTAATAATAATAATGATTTTATGTTTGTTGAAGTAATGGAAGATAATAGTTTAGAACTTGTCAATAAAGAAAAAATGTTAGATAAAAATTTAATAAGGTTATTTGAAAAACCAATGCTTAAATATTTAAAAGATAATATATCTGATATTTGTTAGTAAGAGAGTGTTTATATAATACTCTTTTTTTATTTATAAGGAATTTTCTCCTTATAAAGAACGATATAAAAAATAAAGGAGTGACTTAAATGTCACTCCAAAACAATTCATAATATTATGAATTTAAAATTTTCATTTATTATATTTATGGTGATAACTTCTTTTAGATTTATAGTCTAATGGAACACATTTATTATGTTTACATTTATGACAAGTAATGTAGGGTGGAGTTGAAACAGGAAGATTATTAAACATATCTTCTTGTTCTTATCTTTATATAGATACGACATTAAGACTATCAAAGTATTGTAAGACATTACTAATTACTTCTTCTATTGGAATATTTAACCAATTGACTTTTGGGTTGTTTAACATTGTTAAATACCTTTTAGAACTTAAAATTTGATTTAATCTTGAAATAATATCTGAAATATTGTTTTCTTTCATATTAGAATCATTAAATATCAAAATTTCCAAACATTTTTCTAATTTTGATTTATTAATTCCTGCAACATTAATTAAATAGTAAAAATCGAATAAATCTTTATATCTTGTAGATCTAAAGCCGAGTTTTAATAGTGATTTCAATTTTTCAGCTAAAATTTGCTCTTTAGAATTGATTAATAGGTTGGCACTTTCGTTAAACATATCTAAACTAAAACAATATTTATCTTGTTCAATATCAAACTGCTTATGAACGCCTATATCTAATTTTGTATTTATAATATTACCGAAAGGATCTGAAAGTTGTATATTAACTCGTTTGCCTTCATAATCTTGGTGGTGCAATTTTTTTATCGGTCCATTAATTTTAATTTTTATATTATCATTAGTGTTATTAATTTTATCAATAAAATTTTTAATTGAATTATCATCTAAAGAATATTTTATAAAATCTAAATCCAGGTCACGGGTTGCACGACGAATATCTTTAGATATAGAGTGCATAACAACCCCACCTTTAATAGTAATATTATTTTTGAAGTTACTATTAGATATTTTGAAAAGTATTATATCTTGGCATACTTTAGAACTTGCATCAGTATAATCATAACCAGTATCTATATACTCACCAATTAATTTTTCTAAATCCATTTAAAATACCTCTCTTTGTAATGCTTCTGATAAATTAAGTTCATTTTTAAAAAGTGATAAATATTCTTCAATTTTTTGCATATCAAGTTCATCAACTATTTTTCTATAATTAGATATAATTTCTTTGTAGTAATCAAAAGGTATTTGCTTTCTTTTCCTAATAAGTTCTACAAGCAATCTTTCTTTGTTATAAATATTTATAGTACATTCATTAACTTTAACGGTTTCTTTTCCGGCGTTTAATATATTTTTATCAGTAAATATTTGAACAATTTTGTCATTTTTGATAGTACGATAATTACTTGGTGTTGCAAGATATATTTTATTTGGTATAACATCAGTTAAATCATAAAAGTAAAAAGCAGAATCCATTGTTATAACACATGACGGATATCTTTTAGAATAAAGAATTAATGGGTCAACTATCTTTTTATTTGAATAAATCCCGTTTTCAACTCGGTATATTTCTTTATTGTCAATTGCTTCCCTGATGTTATATCTAGTACCATATTTTTCTAAAAGTTCCTTGTATGAATAAATCATAGTTTTTTCACCTCTTTATCATTTTAACACAATGTCGTGTAAATTTCAATAAAATACCCGACAAAATGTAAAAATATTTTTTTACTATCACTACAAATCCTTTTGTATTATCTAGTAAATTGAACTTTTTTATGTTATATTCCTAAATTTATCAGTTTTAGAAACGTAAAATCTCCCAAATCCTTTG
>CANQYA010000090.1 GCA_947627965.1 uncultured Bacilli bacterium | reverse complement strand
TATAGAAACGAAAAGTGTATGATAAACTAATTTACCAGTTACACTTTTCGTTTCTATATTAGCAAAACTTTCAATAAAAATAATTTTACTTCCCAACATTTTCCCTATACAACACATAGGTCCAGCCGTATGAGCACCGGTCGTTACAATAAATTGTGGTCTTATTTTTAAATATAAAAATAAACTCTTAAAAGTATTATATATCAATTTAAAAGGATATAATAACATATTAGACTTAGTACCATATACTAAATAATTAACTCTTTTAGGATACTTATCTTTTAAATACATATTAGACTTAGTTTTCTCAGTAACAATATAAAAATTATATTTAGAAAACATTGGTTCTAACTGCATTAATTCTGATAAATGTCCCCCTGTCGAAGCAATAAATAGTACCTTCTTCATTATTTACCTTCTTTCTATTTGGTAAAATCAGCATTATTAATAAAATCTAACCATTTTTTAGTAATTTCTTCTTTAGAGAATTTTTTAGCTTTTATTAAGCACTTATCTCCCATTTCTTTTCTTAACTTATCATTATTCATTAAAGTAGTTAGTTTATTTACCATATCTTTTTTATTTCTATTCTTAATTATAAAACCATCTTTATCATTACTAATAATATCTTTTATACCATTTTCCGTTTCATAGGCTATAACAGGAACGCCGACACTCATAGCTTCTAATAAAACCATAGGTAATCCTTCAGTAATAGAAGTCATTATAAAAATACTACTATCACGAATAATATCGATAACGGTATCGTTAGGAAAAGGTCCTAGAAGGAAAACCTTATTTTCTAATTTTAATTTTTTAATTTGTTGTTCTAATTTACTTTTTTCTTTACCATCGCCCACTATATTAAATTGCCAATCATTATCTTTTAACTCATGAGCTATATCAATAATTTCATTTACTCTTTTAACTGGTTCTAGTCTGCCGACAAAAACTACTTTTTTATTAGTAAGACTAGATTTTTCTTTAGGTATACTTTCTAACATATTAGGCATTAATACTACTTTTAAAGACATATTACTAAAAAATTTCTCATAATCTTTTTTTAAAGTTTCAGTCAATGCTAAAAGATAATCAATATTAGAATAATTATGTTGCATTTTTTTAATATATTTTTCTTCGTGATTGTGATAACGATGTTCTTGAGCTACTTTTAAAACGTTATCATTACCATATTCACTTAATAGAATGGAAAACTCGATCCTCGTCGAAATAACAATTCCTTCTTTAATCTTCTTTATTTCTCTAATCATTAAAAAGTGCCTTTTCCATAAAATAGATAGAGCTAAAAAAGCATTTTTTACTATTCCCAAGAGATTATGTGTTTTAAAAGCCTTATTTAATTCTTCTTTATTAGGTTTACCTTCATATAAATATTTTACTCTAACCTTATCATCAATTTGATAAACACTATCTTTACTTAAACGATAGAAACAAATTATTTGAACTTCCTTACTTTGACATAAACTATTAGCAATATTAACAATAGCTTTTTCAATACCCCCTACTCCTAAATGAAGTGATAAAATAGTAACTTTTTCACGATTTAATTTTTCTTTTTCTTTTTTAAATAAAGATAAAGCAATATATACAAGTATAGCTAAATAAAAACTTGATGATGGCGAACCTAAAACATGACCAATAAATAAACTTAATCCGATACCTATAGCTACTGTATAACCATAAATTAGTTGTTCAAACGATAGCTTAAACTTATTTTTAAAAGTATAGATACATATTCTTTTTATAATAGTAAAGATAACTAACATATAAAGAATAAAACCAATAATACCAAATCTAAACAATATATCAAACAAATCCATTTCAATTAATTTAACGCTCCATTTTGGACTGTTTAAAACTTGACGATTAGAAAAACCAATTCCTAAAAATTTATCAACTGTGTTACTATCACGATATACTTTATAAACATTTTTTAGTAAAGCTTCTCTCCCACTTAAAATAACTATTTCTTGTCCTTCGGCTACCGAACACTCTAATTCATTATCAATTTTGGCTTCCGTATCTCCACTTTGTAAATATTCGTCTAAACATTTATTTCTCTGTTCTAAATTAATATTTACTGGTAAATTATTTCTAACGATAACCATTAAAAAAGTAATAACTAAAACTAAAATAAATTGTGGTAAATTCTTCTTAATATTAAATAAATAATATATTACTAAAAAACCAGTAATTAAAAGCATACTGTAATATGGAGCTTTAGTACCAATAATGATAATTGCTCCTAAAGATATAAAAAGCATTAATAAATTTTTAATAGTTATTTTCTTATTGATAGATATAAAAAGTAAAGGATAAAGAACTGTTAAAATAGCTGATATTTCATTAGCTGAATAAAACCAACCAACACTACCATAACCTTCTTTATTGACATAAGATCTAAACCCTGTCTTAGTTAAGAAAGGAACAATAATAAATACTGAATAAATCATTAAATTAATAAGAAGTATCTTAATAATAACTTCTTTATCTAATTTATATTCTTCCATAAAATTAACAATAAAAAGTAATAAAACTATAAAATAACTATACTTAAATATAGAAGATATTTCATTATATAATAAACTAAAATTAGTTAATAACTCACCTTTAGTAACAATATAGAAGAAATAGAAAATACCTAATAAAACTAGATAAAATATAGTTCTTTTCTTATACTTAGAATTATTTATAAAGAAAATATATATTAACATTAATAAAACTAAAATTCCTCTTATTACTATTCCTAATGAAAATGGGAATAAAGAAAATCTAGTAATTAAAGCTGTAACTAAATCAATAAAAGGTTGTAGTAAAATAAATAGATAAATTAATTTTAGTTTTATTCCCTTCATAGTATTTACTCCTTCTTCTTATATATTAATAATAACATAATAATTAATTAGATAGCAACATTACCTAAAATAATATTGTAAAATTATCGAAAAAAAGAAAATTAACTGACTAACGACTTGTCACAAAACTGTAAAATAGTGTACATAATTCGACACTTTTATACTTAATTACTCTATTTAACAACCAATAAGTAATAATATGCATTATAATATAGATAGGAAATTATAAGTACGGAGGTAACTATGAAAAAAAGGCTAAAATTATTAACCATCGTTTTTATATTATTTTTCCTTATTATACCTATAGTTAAAGCTGAAAAGATTAATATATATAGTGCTAGAGTTATGATTACGATTGGATTAAATGTAAGAGAAAATCCTAACCAAGATGCTAAAATAGTAGGTTTCTTAGCTTATAATGAAACCTTTAAGTACCGTGATGACGATATATATGTTGTAGAATCTGAAGTAGAAAACGAAGATATAACTTGTAAAACTTGGATATATGTAGGAAGTAAAAATGGTTATGTCTGTTCCGATTATATAGAAGTAACAGGTAAGGAAGAAATAGAGACAGAAATTAAACAAATGACTGACGAAGAATTTGACGAATACTTAAATAAAGAAGGTTTTGATGAAACTTATAAAGTAAAATTAAAAGAAATCCATAAAAAATATCCTAACTGGGTATTTAAAGCCGTTAAAACTAATCGTGATTGGAATAGTACTGTTAAAGAAGAAAGTCAAATAGGTTACAGTACTTACTATATGGATGCGATAAGAGAATCAGCAGGACAAGAAGCTTATTTAAACACCGATAGTTACTATGACTGGGCGAATAATATGTTTTATGGATATGATGGAACTTTTTACTTAGCCAATGAAAAAACTGTCGCCTACTTTCTCGATCCAAGAAATTACTTAAATGAAGCAAGTATTTTTATGTTTGAAACTTTATATTTTAACGATACTTATCAAAATAAAGATAAACTTACTGCTATTTTAGGAACTTCGGAATATAATGATTTAATCTTTTCTTCAGGAGAAGAATTTAATTATTCACCTATTGCCATTGCTATTAAAATAAGAC
>CANQYA010000089.1 GCA_947627965.1 uncultured Bacilli bacterium | reverse complement strand
GATTATAGCAAGTAGATACATATTATCCAAGTAATTAGATATGTAGTCATTGTGGGAAAAAGAAAGAAGAATTAAAGAATTTAAACATACGAAAATATAAATGTAATGGATGTGGATTACTATTAAATAGAGATATAAATGCAAGCATTAATATATTGACAGAAGGGATTAAATATTATATAAAGGAAATGGAACAAAATTAAATAAAAATAATTAAAAAAAGTTAAGTACGGTCGCGACGACGCGGAAATTGGTCTCTCGAGGAAGAAAGATTCTATGAAGGAGAAATACCAAATCGTGAGGTTTGGGCATGATTTATTTATAAATCGTTTTGTTCTTAGGAGTGTTGTTTATGAGTAATATTAAAAAAGTAGGTTCAATGTTAAAATATAATATTAAATCTTTAATTATATTTGAATTATTATTTAAGTTATTATCTTTATTTATTTTTACACCTTTATTTATAAATTTATTTAATTTAATTATGAAAGTAACGGGTTATAAATATTTAACTATTGAAAATTTACCTAAATTTCTTTTAAATCCTATAACTATATTACTTATTGTAATATTATTACTATTTATGATGGTTTATACCATGTTCGATATTACTACTTTAATAATTATTTTAGATAAAAGTTATCATAAAGAAAAAGTAAAAGTAATCGATGCTGTTAGAACTTCAATCGATAAATGTAAAAATTTATTCCATATAAAAAATATTTTATTAGCTATCTTTGTTTTATTTATAATTCCTTTTTTACATATAGGAGTTGCTTCAAGTTTTGTTACAACCATAAAAATACCTGAATTTATATATGATTTTATTATTAAAAATAAAGTTTTATTTTCTTTATTTTCTATTTTAGTTATATTTCTTATCTTTTTATTTTTAAAATGGATATATTCATTACATTATTTTATTTTAGAAGATGTAAGTTTTAAAGAAGCTAGAAAAAGAAGTAGTAAATTAAGCAAAAATAATTATTTAAAAGATTTATTAACCCTAGTAATAGTACAATTCTTATCAACTATTTTCTATTTTATATTTGTTGCTTTAGGTATTTTAGTTATATTTATATTTAATAAATTATTTGGTAATATTACTATTATTAATAGTATCCTAACAACTATTATTTGGTTATTTATTGCCTTTAGTTTTATTTGTTATACTCTTTTAGCAACACCAATTAGTTATGCTATAATAAGTTCTTTATATTATTTACATAAGACTAAAAATAAAGAAGAAATAAAATCTATAAAAATAAATGTAACTAATAAATATTTAAAAATAAATAATATTTTAAAAAGAGTAGGTATTGTTTTAGGAATTATTGCTATAGTTATTGGTTCTGCTTTTACCTATGGATTATATAAAGGAAAATATAACTTAAATATCGAATATGTAAGAACAATTGAAGTAACCGCACACCGTGGAGCATCAGTAATGTATCCTGAAAATACTATGAGTGCTTTTATTGGTGCTAAAGAACTTGGTGCTGATTGGATAGAATTAGATGTCCAACAAACTAAAGATGGAAAAATAGTTGTCATGCACGATACTAATTTAAAAAGAACAACAGGAGTTAATAAAGATACTATCGAATTAAATTATGACGAAATAAAAGACTTAGATGCTGGTAGTTTCTTTGACAAAAAATATAAAAATGAACATATTCCTTTACTAGAAGATGTAATAAAATGGGCTAAAAATAATAATATGAAATTAAATATAGAATTAAAACCAACAGGAAAAGAAACAGATTTTGAAAAAAGTGTTATCGATATTATTTTAGATAATGATTATATTAGTGATAGTGTTATTACTTCACAAGTTTATAGTGTTTTAGAAAATGTTAAAAAATATAATAAAAATATTGAGACAGTTTATGTTATGAGTATTGCTATTGGAGATATTACTCGTTTAAAAGAAGCTGATCACTTTAGCGTAGAAGCATCCAATATAAATAAATCCCTTGTTAAAAAAGTTCATAACGAGGGAAAAGAATTATATGCTTGGACAGTTAATTCCTTAGATAACATTAATAAAATGATAGATTTAAAAGTAGATAATATAATTACTGATAATATTACTCTTGCTAAAGATAGTATCTATGCTAGTAAAACAAGTAATATTATAAACGAATATATTAATTTAATTAATAAGATATTTTAATACTTAGACTAAAAACTAAGTATTTGTTACTTCTAAATAGTAAATAAAAATAGGAGATGATGAAATGTTAGAAGGTAAAGTTGCTATTGTAACGGGAGGAACTAAAGGAATTGGTTTAGAAATAGTGCGTTTATTTAAAAAAAATAAAGCAGAAGTAATTTTATTCGGTTCTAAAAAAGAAACAGTTGATAAAGCTATAAATGAGCTAAAAGAAGAAGGACTTAATGTTATTGGATATTATCCTAATTTGAATAATCCAAGTGACGTAAATAAAGTAATTAAAGAAATTAATGATAAATATGGTCATATAGATATATTAGTTAATAATGCAGGTATTTCTAGTAATACTAGTATAGAAGATACTACTTATGAAGATTTTACTAAGATAATAGATATTAATATAAATGCTATTTTTAATGTATCAAAAGAAGTAATACCTTATATGAAAGAGAATAATAAAGGAGTAATATTAAATACTAGTTCTATGGTTAGTATTACAGGTCAACCTAAAGGAATAGGGTATCCTACTAGTAAGACAGCTGTTAATGGATTTACTTTATCCTTAGCTCGTGAGTTAGCACCATTTAAAATAAGAGTTAATGCTGTCGCACCAGGAATAACTAATACTGATATGGTAGCTAATTTACCAAAAGAAGTAATTGAGCCATTAATTAAAACTATTCCTTTGGGTAGAATAGGAGAACCAATTGATATAGCTAATGCCTTTCTTTTCTTAGCAAGTGATATGGCTAGTTATATTACAGGGGTAGTATTATCAGTCGATGGATTAGCAAGAAATTAAATTTTTAATATTAAAAATATTTATTTTAAAGTATAATAAAAGAGTAAGGAGAATTATATGGAAAAAGTTAAAGTTTATTTTACTAGAAATATATCTAGTGAAAATATTGTTAAATTATATGAAATGCTTAATATTGATTTAAAAGGAAAAGTAGCGGTTAAAGTTCATTCCGGGGAAAGAGGAAATCAAAACTATTTACGACCAGAATTTTTAAAACCAATGATTGATTATGTTAATGGTGTTGTAGTAGAATGTAATACTGCTTATGATGGGGCAAGAGATACTACTAAGAAACATGAAGAATTAATGAAAGAACATGAATGGAGCAAATACTTTGATGTCGATATAATGGATAGCGAAGGAGATTTTACTTTAGATATTCCTAATGGTAAAGTAATAAAAAAGAATTATGTAGGTACTCATTTAAAGAATTATGATTCAATGTTAGTTTTATCACATTTTAAAGGACATCCTATGGGTGGATATGGTGGAGCATTAAAACAATTATCAATTGGAGTAGCTTCAAGTAGAGGAAAAAGATATATCCATTGTGCAGGTAGGGAAAATGGTAGTTATGAAGATATGTTCCATACTGACCAAGATAAATTTTTAGAAGCAATGGCCGATGCTAGTAAATCAGTAGTAGATTATTTTAAAAATAATATTGCTTATATTAATGTAATGTGTAATATGTCAGTTGATTGTGATTGTTGTAATGTAGCTGAAGATCCATGTATGCAAGATATTGGTATTTTAGCTAGCCTAGATCCTGTAGCAATTGATCAAGCTTGTATTGATTTAGTAAAAGCATCTAATGATAAAGGACGAGATCATTTATTAGAAAGGATTAATTCAAGACATGGTATTCATACTATTGAGAGTGCAAGTGAGTTAAAAGTTGGTTCGAGAGATTATGAGTTAATCGAAGTAG
Source organism: uncultured Bacilli bacterium (assembly GCA_947627965.1). Lineage (GTDB taxonomy): Bacteria > Bacillota_I > Bacilli_A > RF39 > UBA660 > RGIG3091. The sequence continues at coordinate 60 of CANQYA010000089.1, read as the reverse complement.
AATTGTAAAGTAAGCACAAAGTGCTTATTTTTTACTTGCAAAAACCCTAGGGGGGGGGGG
>CANQYA010000088.1 GCA_947627965.1 uncultured Bacilli bacterium | reverse complement strand
ACACTTTTTTGTAGATAACTTGTTATTTTTTCTGGTATATTTCTATTTATTTATTTAAATCGGCTGTGAATAGTAACTTAAAAAAGAAAAATATATAATTTTGTTCTATAAAAGTTTATGTTATAATGAGATAGTAGGAGATAAGTAAGTAAAGAAAAGAATAAGAAAAAAATAATAATTTTAATTACCATTATTTTAATTTTATTAATATTGATAACAGGAACTCTTTTATACTTTTTAGTTTTTAGAAATAATTTAGTTTTTAAATTAAAAGGGGATAAAGAAATAAAATTAGAAGTCTATAGTGAATATCAAGAATTAGGAATAATTGCTACTATTAATGATAAAGATATTTCGGATACAGTTACAGTTGATACTAATCTAGATATTAATAAATTAGGTACCTATGAAATAACTTATACTTTAAATTATAAAGAGAAAGTTCTATCTTTAACTAGAAAAATAGAAGTAGTTGATACTACCGCACCAACTTTAACTTTAAAAGGAGATAGTGAAATAACTTTAAAAAAAGGATCTAGTTACCAAGAATTAGGTTGTAGTGCTTTAGATAATTATGATGAGACTGTTAATGATAAAATCCAAGTTATTAATAATGTTAATTCTAATTTAGAAGGGATATACGAAGTTAAATATAATGTAGTCGATAATAGTGGTAATATGGCTTCTGTTACTAGAAAAGTTATTGTTGTAAAACAAGAAGAAACTGTTAGTGAACCTATTATTAATAATATAACTAATTCGATGGAAGATAACGAAATAACTAATATGTATTTTATTAATGACGGGATAAATGTAGAAGGTTATATTAAAGATAACGATGGTAATTATAAAGTAAGTTTTTGTAATACTAATAATAAATGTGTAACTTATAATATGACGAAGAAAGATGATTATTATTTTAATGGTAATATTGCTTTAACTAATTTAGATAATGGTACTTATGATGTTTACTTAGAGTCTAAGACCAAATTAAGAGCACTTAATAAGCAAGAATTACAGTACCGTATAGCAAGAGCTAAAATTGGTAATAAATTAATGACTTTTAGTTATGATAATAATTTAGTTAGTTTAAAAGTAGAAGATTTTAATTATCAATACGATATTGTAATTGATCCAGGTCATGGTGGAAGTGATCCTGGTGCCCTTAATCAATTTATTGACGAAAAAAATATTAATTTAATTCAGTCACAATACGAGAAAAAACGTTATGAAGAACATGGCTTAAAAGTACTTATGTTAAGAGAAGATTTAAGTTATGGAACAGTAATGGGTGATAGTTCATGGCCAGCTGTTAGAAGAAAAGCTTATGCTCTTGGTTACTATGGGGTAGTATCTAAGATAGTTTATAGTAATCACCATAATAGTAGTGACGATAAATCCTTAATGGGTTGGGAAATAATAGTTCCTGCTACTTCTAATAGTAATTTTCTATCTAATATTTATAAAATAAGAGATGCTTGGTCTAATATATATCCCGTTAATGAAAATCATACGAGAGTATATACAAGAAACTATAATACTAATGTAATATTTACTAAGAATAATAATGAACAATATTACTTTACGGATTATTATGCCGTTATAAGACTTCCATACCAATTATTTAATGTCAATAATGTTTTGTTTGAAGGGTCATATTTAAGTAATTTAAGTGATTTCGATTGGTATTATAAACAAGAAAATTGGAAAAAAATGAGTGAAGAAAAAATAAAAACCTATGTAACATCTTTAGGAATAGAATATATAGCCCCTTAAATAAAACTTGCTTTTTCACTTTCCTTTTGATATGATAGACAACGTGAAAGAGGCAATTATGAAAATAAAATATTTAAGATTAAATGAAGAAGCAATATTAAGAATAGTTAAATGTAAGCTAAATAATGGTAACTTATCGCATTGCTTTTTAATAATATACAATAATGGTGAATCTATTTCCCTAGGTAGTAAAGTATGTAATGATAATTTCTATCGTTTTAATAATAAATATATCGTTTTTGGCGAAATAGATAAAGAAAATAATAGAGGAATATTTACTAATGGTTTCGATGTTAGTAAAAGAATTAATATAACTAATAGTAATATCGATAATTATTTTAATGTTTTAAGAATGTATAACGATACTTTTGATAATAAATATAAGAAAAAAAGATTAAATTTAAAAAAGGAAATAAAGAGATAGTCTTTATTTCCTTTTGCTATCTATACTAGCCTTAATAAAAGCTTTAAATAAAGGATGTGGTCTTGTTGGACGACTTTTAAATTCAGGATGGAATTGACAAGCGATAAAGAAAGGATGATTAGGATATTCGATCATTTCGACTAAGTCCGTTTTATCATTAATTCCTGAAAAGACTAAACCTTTTTCTTGTAAGATATCACGATATTTATTATTAACTTCGTAACGATGACGATGTCTTTCTAAAATAAATTCCTCATTATAACATTTATAAGCTAAAGTATTTTTCTTAATATGACATTCAAAATTACCTAATCTTAAAGTACCACCCATATTTATAACTGATTTTTGATTAGCCATTAAATCAATAACAGGATTTAGACATAATTCGTTAAATTCTTTAGAAGAAGCATCAGTAATACCACAAACATTTCTAGCAAATTCAATAACAGCTAATTGTAGTCCAAGACATAAACCTAAATAAGGAATTTTATTACATCTAGCATATTCAATAGCTTTAATTTTTCCTTCGATACCACGATTACCAAAACCACCAGGAACGATAATTCCTTTAGAATTTTTAAATACTTCATTAAGATTAATATCCGTTTCTAATTGTTCAGAGTCAACCCAATTAATATTTATTTTCGTTTTATAAAAATATCCAGCATGTTTTAGACTTTCAACTACAGATATATAAGCATCATGTAATTCGACATATTTACCAACTAAAGATATTTCTATTTCTTTATCTAAATTATTGACAGTATTAACTAAATTTTCCCAATCACTTAAATTACTTTTTCTTATATCTAAACCAAATTGATTAAGGACTAATTCGTCCATTTTTTGATTATAATAATTAATAGGTATTTGGTATATATTAGTTACATCGATGCTATCGATAACATTTTCTTTAGGAATACTACAAAATAAAGATATTTTACTTTTAATACTATCTTCTAAGACGACAGGGGTACGACAGACAATTATATCAGGTTGGATACCCATACCTCTTAATTCAATAACACTATGTTGCGTAGGTTTAGTTTTTAATTCATTAGAACCATATATATAAGGAACTAAAGTAGTATGAACAAATAAAGTATTTTCTTTACCTAATTCATTTCTTAATTGTCTTAAAGCTTCAATAAAAGCTTGTGATTCAATATCACCAATAGTTCCTCCAATTTCCGTAATAACAATATCAGCATTACTAGAAGTTCCAGCTTCATAAACTTTATTTTTAATTTCATTAGTAATATGAGGAACTATTTGTACAGTCGCCCCTAAATAATCGCCACGACGTTCTTTTTCAATAACACTGGAATATATTTTACCAGTAGTTATATTGGAAGTATAATTTAATTCTTCGTCAATAAACCTTTCATAATGACCTAAGTCTAAGTCTGTTTCTGTTCCATCAGCTGTTACAAATACTTCTCCATGTTGAAAAGGAGACATAGTTCCAGGATCAACATTAATATAAGGATCAAACTTTTGCATAAATACTTTATAACCACGTGATTTTAATAAAAGAGCTAAACTTGATGCGGTTATACCTTTACCTAATCCTGAAACTACACCACCTGTTACAAATACAAATTTTGTCATTTTTTATCACCTCTATATATCTATTTAATTTTATTTTATCATAGATTAAGTAAAATATAAAAAGAAAACTCTATTAAATTAACAGAGTTTTCTAGCATTTACGACCGAGATCATTTATTGCTCGCACCACTCGGAAGCGATTAACATTTCACGACTAGGATCATTTATTG
>CANQYA010000087.1 GCA_947627965.1 uncultured Bacilli bacterium | reverse complement strand
TCCTACTACTGTTTTACCACGTAGATCATCTAATGTGAAATTATCTATTTTTTCTCTTGATACTAAGAACGTTCCATCTTTTTGCGTTAATTGAGCAAACGTTTTTAGATAATCTTTTTCGCCACCATTATAGACATATATTGTTGCTTCACTACCACAGAAAGCAATATCCATATCACCAGATAATATAGATGCCGTTACTTTATCAGCACCAGGAATTAAACTAAGTTCAATATCAATACCATTTTCTTCAAAAAAACCTTCTGCTATAGCAACATATTGAGGTGCATAAAAAATACTGTGGGCAACTTCGGCAACTTTTACTTTGGTAAGACCATTATCTTGATCATTTTTTACTTTGTTAAACAAGACAATAGCTGTAAGGATAAAGACAATTAAAATAGCTACAATAGTAATTATCTTTTTTTTCATAAATTCCTCCTTTAAATAATTACAGTGTATTATACGTAAAAAATTAATTTGTGTTACGTAACGATAAAATTCATGTTGTGTACCCAAAAAAATCATGTTACACACCAACAAAATTTGTGCTACGTGCAAAAATTCGTGATATGTATCAACAAAATTCATTTCACGTGCCAACAAAATTCATGTTACATACCAATAAAATCTTTCCTGTCTTTTATAAATAATGTATAATATTGTTGAGGTAGATAAAATGGAAATAACAGATTTAAACAAAGAACAGCAAAAAGCAGTATTAAAAACAGATGGTCCAATCCTAATATTAGCAGGTGCTGGCAGTGGTAAGACACGTGTTTTAACAACTAAAATAGCTTATTTAATTGAAGAAGTAGGTATAAGCCCTTACAATATTTTAGCTATAACCTTTACTAATAAAGCAGCCAAAGAAATGAATGACCGCCTACACCACATGATTGGCGATATTGCATCTAAAATTCAAGTATCAACTTTCCATTCATTTGGTTTAAAAATATTAAGAGAAAACTTTTCTTTACTTGGTTACCAATCTAATTTTGTCATTATGGATAGCGAAGATACTTTATCAGTAATAAAAAAAATATTAAAAGAATTAAATTTAGATCCTAAACAGTACAATCCCAACGAGATAAGAAATAAAATAAGTGGTTGTAAAAATGAATTAATGACACCTAATGACTATGAAAAATATTCAGCAAGCATTTTTGAACAAGTAGTAAATAAAGTATATAGAAAATATCAAGATACTTTATTTAAAAATAATTCCATTGATTTTGACGATTTATTAATTTTACCTATTCAATTATTTAAAGAAAATAAGGAAGTATTAGAAAAATATCAAGATAGGTTTCAATATATATTAATAGATGAGTATCAAGATACTAATGAGGCACAGTATATTTTAACTAAAATGATTAGTTCTAAATATAAAAATATTTGTTGTGTTGGCGACAACGATCAATCAATTTATAGCTTTAGAGGGGCGAACTATCGTAATATTTTAAATTTTGAAAAAGATTATCCTAATGCAGTAGTAATTAAATTAGAGCAAAATTATAGATCGACTACAACTATATTAGACGCTGCTAATAACGTTATTAAAAATAATCGAGAGAGAAAAGATAAAAACTTATGGTCTAACAAAGGACAAGGAGAAAAAATATCATATTATAGAGCTTATAATGAAAAAGACGAAGCATCATACGTTGTTCGCGAAATAAAAAAACTAATCGATAAAGATGTAGATTATCAAGAAATAGCTGTTTTATATCGTGTTAATGCACAATCGAGAAATATGGAAGAAGCTTTACTAAACGAAAATATACCTTATAGAGTAGTTGGTAGTTTCTATTTCTATAGTCGAAAAGAAATTAAAGATTTAATCGCCTATTTACGTCTAATTCACAATGAAAAAGATAATGTCAGTTTACTTCGTATTATCAATACTCCAAAACGAGGTATTGGGGAAAAAACTATTAGTAATTTAATTGATAAAGCTAATAATTTAGGTGTTAGTATTTATGAAGCTATCGATAGTGGTAAAGAATTAGAATTTAAAAAATTAATTCAAGAATTAAAAAGTTTAAGTTCAGAATTAACCTTAACGGAATTAGTAGAAAAAATATTAAGTTTAACTGGTATTAGAAAAGAATACGAAGATCAAAAATCATTAGAAGCCGATATTAGAATTGAAAACTTAGAAGAATTTAAGTCTATTACCAAGACTTTTGAAGAAAGAGAAGGATTAGTATCACTAGAAGATTTTTTATTAGAAATAAGCTTAGTAAGTGATGTTAACGAATATAAAGACGATAAGAACCGTATAAGTTTAATGACAGTTCATTCTGTTAAAGGATTAGAGTTTGATTATGTCTTTGTAATAGGTTTAGAAGAAGGGATATTCCCACATATAAATTCTTTTTTAGATAATATGGATTTAGAAGAAGAAAGAAGATTATGTTATGTAGCTATAACTAGAGCTAAAGAAAAATTATATTTAGTTAATGCTAGATCTAGAACTTTATACGGTAATGAATCTAATAATCCAGCGAGTAGATTTATTAAAGAAATAAATGATGATTTAATAGTTAAAGAGTTTAAAGAAGATACTGATAATGTTAAAATAGATAAAGAAAGTTATTTAAGCGAAGAAGATGTAAATTACCAAGTAGGAGATTTTGTCTGTCACGATATCTTTGGACAAGGAAAAGTAGTAGAAGTATCTAAATCTTTGGTAAGTATTGCTTTTCGTCATCCTTACGGAATAAAAAAATTAATGAAAAATCATAAAAGTATAAAAAAATTATAGGAGGGATTTTATGAATAATAAAACGTTAGTTATTATGGCTGCCGGTATGGGGTCAAGATTTGGAGGATTAAAGCAAATTGAGCCAGTGGGACCCAATGGTGAATTTGTAATTGATTATTCAATCTATGATGCGATTAAAGCAGGGTTTAATAAGGTAATCTTTATTATTAAAGAAGAAAATTACGAAATATTTAAGGAAACGATAGGGGATCGTATCAATGGTCATATTGCTGTCGATTATGTTTTCCAAAAACTTGATAATCTTCCAGAAGGTTACAGTGTACCTATTAATAGAGTTAAACCTTGGGGAACATCACATGCGATAATGTCTTGCTATTCTAAAGTTAACGAAGACTTTATTGTTATTAATTCAGACGATTTTTATGGAAGAGATGCCTTTATGGTTGCTAGTAAATTTTTAGATGAACGAGCTAAAAACAATTGGCAAGAATATGCCGTTATCGGTTATAAAACAATTAATACTTTAACTGAAAATGGTGCTGTAAAAAGAGGTATTTGTAAAGAAAAAGATAATTACTTAACCGAATTAATAGAAAGTGAAATAATTATGGAAAATGGTGTTATTAAAGCGACACCATTAGATGGAAGCGATCCTTTTATAGTAGATAAAGATGACTACGTATCAATGAATTTCTTTGCTTTTACTAGTGACATAATTAAATATATTAAAGATAATTTTTCTAAATTTTTAGATAAAAATAAAAATAACTTAGAAAAATGTGAGTATTTATTACCTGATTCAGTTTTTAGCAAGATTAGTACAGATAATACTAAAGTTAGAATATTACCAACTGATGCCGTTTGGCATGGAGTAACTTATAAAGAAGATAAAGAAAGTGTTGTCAATGCTATTAACGAATTAATAAAAAATAACGAATATCCTAATAATTTATGGAAATAACATAAAAATTCTATGTTATTTCTTTTTAATCAAGGTTATAATTATTGTATTAAGAGGTTATTATGAATAGAAGAAAAATATCAATTGAAGAATTTAGAAAAGTAAAAGCATCTTACTTAGAATGTGATAATATTAATCTTTATTTAAATGAAGTTTACGAAAGCACTAATTTAGAAGATATTATTTTTACTAAAAAGTATGAATTAATAGAATATTTAACATCATTAGATTTAAGTGATATCCCTTCCCAAGAATGGAAAGATTTTATAATAGTTTGTGATAAAGACCA
>CANQYA010000086.1 GCA_947627965.1 uncultured Bacilli bacterium | reverse complement strand
AAGACATGAAAAAAGACTAAATTTTAGTCTATTTTGTGGTGTTTTAAATTATTCGGCTGTGAATAGTAACTTTTTTAATTCATAATATAAAATATTAATAATAAATGGTAAAGCAAATACACAAGGAAGGATATATCTAAAATAAGTATTAGCTGGTCCTAGAACACATACTAATATTAAGGTTATTGAGGGTCCTAGTAAGATAATATATTTTTTTAAGTTATTAGTAATTAGGCTTCCTAAAAGGAATATATAACACCAAGTTACTAAACCGATATTAGCAATGGTACCAATTATAGGTATATAAGGAAAAGCTTCGGCATACCCTATTAATACTTGTCTTAATCCTGTTAAGTTATTAAAGTGATAATCAAATCCTGCATCTTTTAATTTATGATTATAACTAGTATATACATATCCTGAACTAGTATTAGGATAAAAGTAACCATAGGTATTATTTATAGTAGCGTCGATATAAGTAACAGGATATTTAAGTAAATATTTAAACCAAACACCAAAGTAATCTTTTAATTCTTTGGCAGTTGTATATTTATTATATTTATTTTTAACGTCATCAGATAGCTTAGGATCATATCTACTTGCTAAATCACTGTAACCTAAAACTTTATCAATTATTTTTTTATCTTCTTCGGCGATAGCTTTATCGTGGTATTTAGCTAATCTTGCTGTCTGTTGGAATGGTACGGATAACATTTCTCTAACACTAGTATTAGCTATTTCAAAGTGTGGTAATAAAATATTATTATATGAAATATACATAAGGATATTTATTAATAATATTATTATAATATTAAGAGATATTTTTTTATTAGTAAATATTAACACTGGAAGTGTTAATATAATGGTATATATACCATTATTACGGAACAAAATAATTAGTAAAATTAGGAAAGTAAAAAAGATGTATTGTTTTAAAGTTTGAGGATTTTTCATAATATCGTAAAGTTTTATAACATATAATAAGATTAAACTAGAGAAAATTACATCTTTTACACTCGTCATAGCATAAAAAGGAAATAAAGGAACAATGGCATATGTTAGTAAAGTTATTAAAATTAGGATTTTATTAACTTTACATTTTTTTAAGTAATAGATAGTATAAGCAAAAGTACTTATAACAATTAGTAATTGAACGATGGAATATAAAAACATACCAAAGTTAACGTTACCTAATAAGTACCCTACTTTAAATAGTCCTCCTATTAAAAAGGTATGGATAATAGGATTAAAGTTAGTAATAGTCATATTAGGATTAAGTAAGATAACACTATCCATATATCTTGTATGAATACCCATAACCTCTTTTACTTGGTTAGCAGCATCATAATTAATTATAACTGGATAATAAGCAATTATATATGGTAAGTAACAAATAAGAATAAAGATAAAACTAAATAAGAAAGGATGTTTATCAAATAACACTAAAAGTTTTTTAAATGGTAATTGGTAAGCAGGTATTTCTTTTTCTTTAATGAAGTTATCAAATAGCAGAATACTAGTGTTAAGTAAATTAAATAAACCAATAAATTTAAGAATAGAAAATAGTATTAAAGGTATATTACCTATTACTAAGTTAGCATTACCAATAATATCGTAACTGTAACCAAAAATTAATAATAAACTAAAAGTAATTGCAATAATGATATAAGATATTTTGTTTTTAAACTTAAATAAATATTTTTTATAGAAATTAAATAATAAGAAAGTAAGAACGATATAGGTTATTATCATAGTATTATTGCGACTAAAAGATAAGGTTTTAGATTTAATTTGAAATAATAGACTAAAGGTAGTTATAATACTTAAAATAAAAGCTATTACTTTATAATATTTAGGAGCAATTTTAAAGTTTTTTTCTTCTTTAGGAAAGATAAATAGTTTTTGAATAATGTAATTAATGAAGAAAAGAACTATCTCAACTGGTATCTTTATTAAAGTTTCATATATATTAAAGGTTTTGTATAAACTAGATACAATAGTTGCTGATAAAAGCATTTGGATAACTACTAAAAAATAGTATTTAGTTAAAGTTTTGATATCCATTACTTTGTTGTTTACTTTAAAAACAGCATTACGGTTTAGGAAATAATTAATAAGAGAAGAAATAATCCTTGCTAAAATAGTTGCTAAAAAAATAGCAAAATCACCTACATAGTTTTTAAGAATTAAACTGAAAAGTGAAAATAAAGCTAGGTCAACAGCAAAACAGACCCCTGCTGACAATAAATAATTAATAAAAGTTTCAAACTTTTTAAATAACTTCATAAACATAATTAGTTACCTTTCTTATATTTTAAAATAGCTATTTCTTGAGCTAGGGTTGTAATTTTGTTTTTTTGAATAGAAATAATCGATGTAAGAATAAAAGTAATAAATAGTAATAAACCAAATCCTAAGAAGAAAATAAAGTTAGATACGGTTTTAATCCCTATCGCATTACAAATAATTTTTAATAAATCTGGTATTAAAACAGCAATCGTCATAGCTATTGAAAAAATTAACCAAAGAAAAGCATATTTGATAGCTAATTTTCTTTTAATAACGTTGTTTAAGACAAAAATAGTAAAAAATAAAGCAAAAATAATTAAAACAATAACTAATTTTAATGGCATATTAATCATTCTCCTTTTTAGTAGCAATGGCTTCTATTACAATGGCAAAGCTTACTTTTATCATATAGTAGATAGATTTAATAAAATTGATGGAACTTTTACCGTTTTCACGTTTATTCATTTTTACTGGTATTTCACTTATCTTATATCCTTTTTTGATAATAGTGACAATACTATCAGGTTCGGGATAATCACTTGGATAGCTATCGGCAAAAAGTTTTATTATTTTTTTATTAGTAGCTCTAAAACCACTAGTTGGGTCATATATTTTATACCCTGTTACTACTTTTATAAGCCATGATAGGAAATTAATACCCATTCTACGTATTTTGGTAGATTTAAAAGTACTTAGTTCCCTAACAAATCTAGAACCAATAACAATATCGTTACCTTTAGTTATTTCGTCTAATAAGTCATTTATATATGAAGCATCGTGTTGTCCATCGCCATCGAACTGAATAGCTATATCGTAATTATTGTAGTAAGCGAATTTATATCCTGTTTGGACTGCTCCACCAATACCTAGGTTAAATGGTAGATCTATCATATTTATTTTGTTTTCTATACATATTTTTTTAGTATTATCAGAAGAACCGTCATTAATAACGACATAGTCAATAGTATAATTTTTTAAATTTAATTTTTCGATATTTTTTACGGTTTTAACAATATTTTTTTCCTCATTATAGGCAGGAATAATTACTAATACTTTCATACGTCCTCATTTCTTTCAAGCCTATTATATAATAGAATAGAAAAAAAATCATCTTTTTTTTATGAGATGACTTTAATTAGACATAATTATTAATTACTTACAACTTTTTTGTTTTAATTTGTATAAGTCTTTTCTATTATTATTGGAAAGTTATTGATAAAATTTTTATTGTTATTTTCAACCTTGTTAATTATTTGTTTATTCCATATTTCATAATTGATTAATTGATCAAAAGCAATATTATTATTAGTAAAATATTGTATTACTTCACTTTTAGTAACAGTATATGTTTGGTCTTTAAATAAATATTTAATGTGTTCTAAATTTTGAATAATTAAAAATGATTTAACACTATTTATAATAATACCTTTTTTTATATAAGTATTATCTTTCATTTCGTCTTGATAATTTTTCGTAATATCACTATATAAATATGTAATAGTATCACGTTCATCATTAGTAATAGGCATACTAAGCCAATGTAAATTTAAAGGAAGTTCGTTTTTTAAGAAATAATTAAGACAAAGATCATAACAATCATTCCCCGCATTAATAATGGCATCTTCTTCATTTTTTAAATCAAGAGCTAATTTGTCATGATATTTACGATATGCATATGTAATATTATAGTTATTATATGTTACTTGGTTAGTAAGTAAATAATCTTTATAATTCCAATAACGAAGTAATAGGCTAATGCCCCCTATCACCAAACC
>CANQYA010000085.1 GCA_947627965.1 uncultured Bacilli bacterium | reverse complement strand
CAAGACTTCCGTTTAATAAAGCTCCATGGACAAGACCAATCGCTCCTGCTTCGCTTTGCATTTCAACAACTTTTACTCTATCACCAAAAAAATTTTCTTTTCCTTCGTTAGACCATTTATCAACGTATTCTGACATAGGAGATGCTGGCGTGATGGGATAAATACCTGCTAATTCACTAAAATAATATGAAACATAGCTACAAGCCTCATTCCCGTCCATTATTTTATATTTCATAATATCACTCTTTTCTTACTCTATATACATTATATAATAAATATTTAAAAAAATATATAAAAACACATAATGATACCGTGCAAAAAAAAGAATTTCTTTCACCGATTCTCAATGTTTAAGATTTAAAAAACATTAATATTTTAGGTCCTTGAACATTAAGGGAGGATAACTTAAAATTAAGTACCATATTTTGGTAAAAATACATAATTTAGAGTTAAAAAAAGAAATGACAACTATTCATAACTTCTAAAAGCATACGCACAAAAAAAGTGACAATTATATTCGTCACTTCAGAAATGGCAAGCACCACTTTATATGGTTTTAATATTTATGAAATTAAATTTTAAGATTAATGTTTATAAGATTTAATATTTTAACAAGGCTTTTATGTTTTATGAATTTTTTAATGCACTTTTTTTATTTAATGATTTTTATTTTACGGTATTCTTGTAATTGGTTTAGAACCATTTGTTGCTATACCCATAAAGTAATCATAATAACTTTTATAACCAGGTAAAATTGAGTCATCCAATTGTGAGAAAGGATACAATCTATAATAACGTTTACCTGAATAATCACTAGGTTTCTTAGTATAAACTAGTTCTGCTGAAGGATTTTCAAGAGTAATAGTTGTCTTTCCGTCAGCTACTTGTTTTTTAATCGTAACCGATGCCATTAACCCAACTAAACGTTCAATTCCAATTTGACCTGAAATAAAGTTACCTAGTGAATAAACCACCATAGTATCCCCAATAAAATCAATTGGTTGAATAACGTGAGGGTGAGTTCCAATAACAATATTAACACCTAAAGATGCTAAATACTGAGCAATACGTTTTTCTTCATAAGTAGGAACATGAGTATATTCTTCTCCCCAATGCATAGCTACCATAATAACATCAACTTTATCTTTAACACGTTCAACATCAGCTTTTACTTTAGCATCACTGTATAAATTAAATAAGAAATCTTTTCCATAAGGTATCGTTAAACCGTTAGTAAGGGTCGAATAAGAAAGCAAAGTATAAGTAATACCATTCTTTTCCATAATTCTAGGGGTCGTACGTGCTTCTTCCGTTTCATAAGACCCCGCAGCGATAACATTTTCTTGTTTTCCCCAATATTCCAAAGAACTACGTAATCCGTTCTCGCCTCTATCAAGTGAATGATTTGTAGCAAGACTTACTAAATTAAAGCCCATATTTACAAAAGCATCTCCTACTTCTTGCGGTGAATTAAACATAGGATATCCAGATAGTCCTAAAGCAGTCCCACCTAATATTGTCTCTTGATTATAATATCTTAAATCATACTTTTCAAGAACTGATTTTAAATTATTAAAAATGTGATTAAAGTCATATACACCATCAGAATAAGCATCATAATAAACGCCATTATGGATTAGGGCATCACCAACCATTACTAACGAAGCACTAGTTTCATAATTCAAAGGTTCCTCTATTACTTGTTCGTTTGCTTCTTGTTCCTTTTCTTTTTCTCTTAAAGCTTCTTCTTTAGCATTATTTATTGCCATAACAATAAAAGTACCACCTGTAACAATTGATGCAATTGCTAATAAAATCATTATAATAGCTACAATCCTGATAAGTCTTATTCTTTTTTTAGCTTTAGCCATAATCTCACCACACTTCTAAAACATTAATTTAATATCAATCCAAATCCGGATACAACACGACGACCACCAGTTACTACTTGACCATATATATTTTTAGGAGTATTTATAATTTGACCATTAATAGTAAGTTGAGCTGATGTACCACCGTCTAAGTTAGCCGCATTATAAGCTCCATATTTTTTCAATGCTTGTATTACTTCCATCATATTAGGTCCTGCGGCATGAGTTCCTTCTGTTACTAAGAATAGTACAACACCATCTCGTCTTTGAGCAATAGCAACACGAGCAGCCCTCGAATATCCACCAATAGCTGGATTAACATACTCTAACTCTTTACCATTAACAATTAAGAAAGGTCCAAATTCTAACGCATCACGCATTCCCGCTTTAATAGCATCTTCTCCCGTAGAATAAGTAAGTAACAATTTATTATCGTAAGTAAAACCAATTAAATTAGCTGGACCATTACCATCTGACCAAATAACTTTACCGTCTTTAATCAAATATCCCATTGGAATATCACTACCCCAACCATAATCGATAAACATACCACCATTTATACAAACCTTACCACCCATTCTAGTACACATATCCTTTATTCTTTCTTGACCAGTACCTGTATTAAAACTTTTTGAATGGATAAGTCTTACCTTAGAAGGATCATAAATAGCTACTAAATGAGCATCATAATTTCCAACTTTTATTTTCATATATTTATAATCTTCATTACCAGGATCTCTCGTAAGGATCATCTCATCATATTCATTCTCATATGAAGCCTTAGGTGATGTATCAATTACAATATCCTCCAAATTTACATTATCACTTATCGGAATATAGGCGCTTTGTGATAAAACCTTTTGAATAACTTCATCGCTCCAAAAAGTATACGCTATATATTGATGTGTCTTAGTATTCATGGCAGTATTAATAATCGTATTTCTAAAAGTAGAAAAAGGTCCATAGACAAGGACAAAGCACCCTGCTACTAAAATATCAAGGATAATAAATAGAATTGTTATTCCTCTAATTTTTTTCTTTTTCTTAGGTTTCTTTACCTTCTTTTCTTTAATCTTTTTTTCTTTTATTTCTTTTTCTTCTTTATTTTTCTTCTTTTTCATTAGCCACCTCAATTACAAAAGGATCTTCTAAAGTACCATTTCCTTTAGATACTTTAGGTGCCTTAATAGATATTACTGGACGATATGGTCTCGATAATCCTACTTTAGAACTAATTAAATCTGCTCGGTAATAATAAACTTTATCACTTTCAAAACTATTTGATAAATAATAACCTATAATACTACTATCAAATTTAATATCAGTAATATTTAATAATCCTACTTTAGCTTTAGTTTTATCACTAAATGTATCCTTATAAGTTGTTTTATAACCACCCGTATAAATATCCATCTCTAACAACATATCTTTATAAGGCAATGCATCATAAAAAGTTGTATTCAATAATTTAGCTAAAGAATTATCACTATTAACATCGAACTTATTACCACTAGTAGAGAAACGATATGTCTTTAATCCATTACCATATAAACTGCTATAAGCAAGTTTTACAATATCATCATTTTTATCATAAACAACCCAAGTATCATCACCAAGTTTTACATAAGAACCAAATTTTAATTCTTTAGTATTTTCTTCTATAATATATGGATCCTCTTTAGTACCAGTTCCGCCAAGAAGTGGTACTGAATTTTTAATAGTTACAACTGGTTTAACTAAGTAAATACTACTTCCATCGGAACTAGATATATTACTTCCGTTAGTATGCCATACTTTTGAACTAGAACTAGTACTTAACCAAATTAAATCCCCATCATTAACTATATATGTTTTACCATCAATTACTGAATTTAAAAAGTCATTAGCTTCTAGTAATTTAACATAACTATCTAAATTTTTATTATCACAACTAAATTTGTCAATAGATTCCATTAAATCAGTACATATACTAGTTTTAACTAAATAGTTAGTATCAAATTTAGATAGGACAATATCATTTAAGTATTTGTGAATATCACTTTTAATATACTCTTTGGTATTAACATCCCAAGCTAAAGCATTAATCGCGTCATCTAATATAATTTCTAGTGAACCATCCGCATTAGTTCTTACTATTCGCCACATCATATTAGCAAATTTAATATAATTATTACTTGCTTCACCCTTAAAAACATAAACACCATTTTCACGGTACATACCAGATCCTTCAAGTACTATTTCTGTTTTTTGGGTTATCGCATTAGTAATTAA
>CANQYA010000084.1 GCA_947627965.1 uncultured Bacilli bacterium | reverse complement strand
AAAAATAACGCAATTAAAGCAATGAAATAAAATAATAAAGTTGTAAAAATATGATCAAGCTCAAAAGCAGGTAATGGATTTAATCCATAAAACCTTCCTTCAGCTGCTAAATAAGGTAAATTGACAACTCCTAAAGACACTACATACAAAAGAAAAACAGCAAAAACAGCAAAAATAGCAACATCTTTTGCATCCGCCCTAAACTTAAATTTCATTATATTCCTTCTTTCAACTCTTATCTCTTATTTTATTTTACAACACTTTATTAAAAATTACTAGAATAATTTATACTTACTTTATAAACTAATACCGCGTCAATTAAAAAGGTGTATTGATTATTATATTGGTCTACTACAATATAACGTTTACCATTATTTTGTTCAGTATATTTAGACACATATAAACCCTGTATTTTTTCTTTTCTACTATTTATATAATTAGAAAAAGCTTCATAACTATTAAATTGCTCAAGTGAATTACTACTTAATAACTTATAAGCTTGATATGTATCATTAAGGATCTTATCTTTCAAATCTTGAAAATAACGATTGACAACTATTTCACTAGTGACATTAATTAATTGAAACTCATTATAACCATAATTCTCTTTATTATAGATATCTGTATTATTTTTATTTTTTAAGATGTAATCTCTAACGTAGAAAACCCCACTACTAATTAGTAAAACTATTACTGCCCAAACTACTATTTGTCTTAATAAATTATTTGTTAGCACTAATCATCACCCCAACATTCTTAGGAATAATTGTATAAGTATAAGTATCAAAATTAAGTTTAACAATCAAACTATAACTTTTTCTATTACTAGAACTGTTATCTAAATTGTTATTTAATTCTAAATACCCACTAACATAATAAGTATTTTTTTCTTTAGTATCTTCCATTATTTTTTGAGCAATAAAACTTGTATACTTAGGAATAGTATTACTACTATTTATAACATTGTACAAAGTAATAGTATTTTCTTTTTTATATTTATCGTCAATTACATTATAAACTTTCTCTTTTTCCTCGTCTTCAATTAACTGAATATATTTATTGACAACGTTTTCAACGGTAAAAAAGATATTTTGATTAGTAACACTTTTTAATTTTACTTCTTCTTCTTTAGTATTAAATAATGTTATTAAAAGTAATATTCCAAAGATAAATAATGATACAATTAATGCACTTATAAATATTCTAAAGGAAGTTTTATCCATAACATCACCTTTTTATTCTACCAATTTTTAACATCGTAATATTTAACATCATGTCCACTTATATAACTTAGAGGATCGTATTTATAATCTCCTTCTAAAAATAACTCGTATTCTTCTGCTCTTCTTAATTTCAAATAATAATTTTCTTTATTATTTTTATCGGTTACATATTTTTTAATTACATTCCATAATGCCGTAGTATCTTTATTTTTACCATAGGCTTTAACAGCAAGATTACCCACTTCGTCACTAGTATCTAACATAAGACTTACTAAAGCATCGTATTGGTAAGTATTAAGAGTTGTATTGTTATTAGTAATATAAGAGTTAAGTAAAGCTTTGGTCCTATTTAAGGCTTGGGTAAAGATTTTATCGACGACGTCTTGTGGAATTAGGGAACCTTCTTTTACTTCGCCATCGTAATAATTTTCATATAGTTTATTACCGTTTTTATCGACTAGTACTACGCCATAACCCGCTTTTAAAGTGCCATCGTTACCAGCATACACGACATAATTATCGCCACTAACGTAGCTACCTGAAGTACCACCTTCAATCGCTTTTATAAAGGTCGTTATATTATTAGACAAAGGTCGTGGTTCGTTAGGGCTTACATAATTAAGAGGGTCAACTCTAAACTCATGACTGCTACCACCGATATATATTTCAAAATGAAGATGGGCTCCTGTCGAGTTACCAGTATTTCCTACTTTACCGATTACTTGTCCTTGTTCGACAATATCTCCTGCCATAACGGTTATCGAATTACGTGCCATATGACCATATAGGGTATATTCGCCGTTACCATGATCTATTTTTACATAATTACCATAGCCACCACCATCAGTATTACCGTAACCGTTACCATCGTGATCGACAAACTGTGTTTGTGATTTAGAAGTTGGATATACGACAACACCACCTTTAGACGCAATAACGTTATGTACTCCTACTTGTCCTTCACCAGCAATATCAACTGCCCCATGTAAACTACGGTTACCACCAATATTACGCCAACCGAAAGTAGAACTAATATTTACTAAGGAAGGAGCACCTACTGCCATTAACTTACCATTTACTTCCGTTACCTCTAGACTTCCTACTGGCCACCAAAAATTACTATTATCCCCTATTTCTTTAAAGAACTCTTGTCCTTCGTCAGAATTCAATAAAAATTCATAATATAAATATATCTCATCGATAATTTCATTTATTTTATCAACGTTTTCACTAGTATTTTTCTCTTGATTAACCATATATTCATTATAAAAATTAAAAATAAAATTATCATCTATCAAATTCCAATAATAAGTACTTCCACTATTATTGTCATTATAATTACCTTGTTCGATAGATAAGGTATATGTTTCCCCTTCCATATCACTTACACAATTATAATTTACTTTATCATTTAACCAATCATCATTATTAGCAATTTGTCTTATCGTATTCGACTCATAATCACAACTTTTATTAGTAATTATTTGATAATTAGCTAAAGTATCTACTTGTTTAATTAAATAATCAATATTATATTCATTATCAAAACTAGAATTATCGTTATAACCAATTAAAGTTGCTAATATCAAAGTACCATCGACATCTACTTTATAGTGATAATTACTTATAACTTCTTTAATTTCCTCACGTAATTCTTCGTATACATCAGTACCATCACCAATACCAGAAAAAGGATCTTTATTGACAATAACAAAAACCATAATAAAGATTAGAAATAAAGGAGCAAGTAAAAGAGGAATATACTTACCATACTGTTTCCAAAGAATAACTTTAACTGCTTGCCTAGCACCTTCTGCTACAGTAGGAGCATTACTAGCAGTATTTAAAGCTTCTTGACCCGTATCAGTATTTAATACGGCACTAGTAACTGGTTCTGGAACCCCAAAGGCACTAGCTCCTTTTTTAATACCTTCTTCTAATACTTTTTTCTTAGCTTTACCCTTAAAAGATGTAGGATCTTGAGTATTAGCTTTTGGCGATAAACCATTTAATAGATTATTTTTTTCTTGTTTTTGATTAGGATTATCTCCTTGGTTAGATTTATTTTGATTATTACTTAAATTAAAATTATTATTGGCATTAAAACCATTATTAAAAGAAGGTGGCATATTATTAGCCTTTCCATTCGTTTTGTCACCTTGTAAATCAAAAATATTCTTTTGATTATCTTCATTAAAAGCCATAATATCACCACCTACTTAATTAACAATTAATTATAGTCCTCCACCACTACCAAATGATGCTAACTCTTCAGGAGTTACAACAATATTGATACGCATACGACGATGTCCACAAACAAACAAAGCTTCTCCTTGTGAATATTGTTTAATACTTTCTTTTTCATTATCATTTAAGTCAACTAACTTAGCTAAATCCTCAGTAGCTTGTTTCTTTAATCCCATAATTAAGTAATATGAAGCATTATCGAAAATAGCTTTTCCTTGCGTAATAACACTAGGATTAGCAAAGTCACTTGGTTGTTGCGTAATAATAATTGAACCAGTATTATACTTACGAGCACGACGTTGTACTTGAGCTAAGAAATCAGCACCTAAAGCATTATTGTCACCTAATAAAACGTGAGCTTCATCGACCATAAGAATAGTATCTAATTCACGATTTAAACATAATCCCCAAGCATACTTTAAGATATTAAAGAATAAAGCATTTCTAATATTAGCTTCAGCATTCATTAACTCTTTGATGTTAAAGGTTATAAAATCGCTATTATGAGTAATTGTCGTATGACCATCAAAATAATATTTTAAATCATTAGTTAATGGTCTTACTTTTAACTCAAGACGTTCCATAATATCTTTTTCGTGAGTATGGTCAGTCATTGACATAAGTCTACCCTTTATTGTAGCATACACATCACTAAAAGTTGGATAATCATTAGCTGTATAATTATAGAACTCTTT
>CANQYA010000083.1 GCA_947627965.1 uncultured Bacilli bacterium | reverse complement strand
TACTTTAATTTGATGAAATTCCTTATTTTTTTATTATTTTATTTTTTTGATTTATACCAAATGAATAAAAAAGCTTAAAAAAATAAGCAAAACTTGCTTACTTATTACTTAATACCTCTATTGCTTTTTGTAATTGTGTATCATTTTCTTTATTTGGATTTTTATAATAATCTTCGCTTTCTTCTACTTCAATAGTTGGTTCTATACCTTCTCCTTCAATGCTTTTACCACTTGGTGTCAACCATTTCTGCGTCGTATATTTAATAGTTGCACCACTACTTAATACTTTTGTTTTTTGAATAGAACCTTTTCCATAAGTTTTAACCCCTATTAAATCACTTCCTAAATTTTCATTTAAACATGAGGCTAAAATCTCTGAAGAAGAAGCACTACCACTATTTATTAATACTACTGTTGGAATATTTATTATGCCATTTTTACTTGCTTTTTGTTCAATTTTACCAGTATTATCTTCGACAATAAATATTGTATCTTTCTTCTTTAAAAATAACTCACATATTTCTTTTACTGTTTGTAAATATCCTCCATTATTATCACGAATATCAATAATTAATGATGTAATTTCTTTTTCTTCTAACTCTTTATAAACTTTTTCAAATTGTTTATAGGAATTTTTAGCAAAGATAGAAATTTTTATTAATCCTATTTTTTTATTATTATTTTCGATTATTTCCCCTGTAACTGAAGTTAAATCTATAGCTTCTCTTACAAATTCTAATTCTAATTCTTTACCTTCTCTAATTATATATAATTTAGCAGTTGTATTTTCTTTTCCTTTAATTATATCTGTAACTTCATTTATATTCATTTCTTTAGTTAAATAATCGTCTACTTTATATATTTCGTCATTTTCTTTTAATCCACATTTCTCAGCTGGACTATCTTCATAAACTTTTTTAACAACTAAATTACCTTCTTCATTAGCTAATACTTCTGCTCCTAAACCAATATATTGTCCTTCTAATTCTTCATTAATAGAAACAGAGTAAGTAGGTGATAAATAACTAGAATATGGATCATGTAAATAATCAATCATACCTTTAATACCTGCTTCTAGTAATTCGTCATCATCTATTTTTTCATAATAATTATCAACAACATCATAATAAGTAGAAATTAATTCTTTTAAATTTTTATTATTACCAAATATTCCATTATTATCTTTAAAATAAGTTACTACACTACCAATAAAAGCTCCAAATAAAGTAGTAATAATCATAATAGCAATAACTTCTATAGTATTAAATTTAGTATTTTTATTGTTTTCTTTTTTATTATCAAAATCATTATTTTCTATATTTTTAGATGTCTCAATATTTATATTATCTTTCTCTTTATTTTTATTTTTTTTATCCATAAATAACTCCTTTATATTATTTATACATTATAATTCTATCACATTTAATAGTAAAATAGAATAAAAAAAAGAATATCCAAACTGAATATTCAAAGTTTTTTATTTACTCATTTCTTCTAAGTAATTTTTAATTTCGTCTTTTCCTTCTAAGTATTTTGTTACTTTATTATCTTTAAATACTATTAAGGTTGCTCCTTTAATACGTAATTCAGATAAGTTATTAGGATTTTTATTAGAGTTTTCTTCTTCTTTAGCTATATAGTTTTCACTTAATTTAGTTGATAAATCAACAGTATATATTTTGTCTTCAATAGTATTACCATAAACACCTACTAAAGTATCGTAGTAACTAGCATATATTCTATCAGTAAAATCATAGTAAAGAACCATATATTCATCATCATTTTTTACAAAAGATTCACTAATCATTATTTTTTGATTTTGAATTTCGACTTCTTCTTTGACATCTTTTTTAAATATTTCTCCTCTAAGAATAGCTGTTACCAAATAAATTATAGAAAAACATATAATTATGATTACCCCAATTTTTACCATTCTCATAACATCTTCGTTATAATGAGCAGGTGTATTGCTTATTACTTTTTTATTCTTTTTTGTTTTAATTTTTTCTTTTTTTGTCATAATTTCTTCACCTAGTAATGATTATAACACTGTATTTGAAAAAAATAAACACTTTGTGTTTATTTCATAGTAGGTATAGCACTTATAGAGCTTGCTATTTCGATTAATTCTACTTGGCTCATAGCATCGGATACAATGTAATATTCTATTCCATTACTTACCCAAGATATTGAGTTAGAGGATAAAGCTCCTACGGTATCTGCTAAAAGGAATGGTTCTCCATATGTTGGTACAACAGAAAATTCTTTTTCAACACTAGCCGTTTCTTCAACTAATAAGAAAGGTTTTTCACCATCAAAAGTTAAAATTACTCTTTCACCATCGGTTTTAGCAACTTTTTCTTTATCGACTAAAGCTGTACCTACTGGAACATATAATGGATAAATAATATCGTCTATAGTTACAGTTTCGTCAGTTTCTTCTTTATTATTATTTTGGTCAATATCTATTTGTTCAATAATACTGTCAAGGTCAAAATAGTTATCGTCAAAGTTAGCTTTTAAATCTATATTATTAAATTTCATTATCATTTGTGGAATATCATTACTATCTAAAACTTCAACACTTTTAAAGTTTAGGTCTTTATCTAAAGTTATTTTTTGTTTTACTAAATTAGTATTATTAGGATATGTTACTTTAGTAGTAATTATGTATCCATCATTTATTTCTTCGAATGTTTTATCTTGGTCATTTTTAATATCTTTTAATAAAGAATCTAATAAGTAAACTTGTGAATTGTTATTTGGCCAGTCGCTTTGGAATTTAAAGCTTTTATTAAGTGATGGTGTTACAACATAAACTCCCTCATCATTTTTTAAAATTATTTGTTCATGATCATTGGAAATATTTGTTAAACTGACACGATATTTATTTGGTTTTTCATATGATACTAAAATATCGTAATTATATGTATCATCATTATTAGTAATTTGTAAATCTCCTTCTATTTGGTATGTTGTTAAATTACTTATTAACTTATCCAGATCATTTACAATGTCATCCATTCCTTTTTTTCCACATCCTGTTAAAAATAGCATCAAGATTATTGTACCCAATATAATTATTTTTTTCATTCTTCACCTCATATTTTTGTTTTCAATTAATTATATGGTAGCTTTTGTCTATTATTCGTGAATAATTTTAAAATATTTGTTTATTATAATAATGAGTATTAAAAAGGAGGAAAAAATATGCAAACATTACAGAAAATAGCATTGGTACTTACAATTATTGGTGCTTTAAACTGGGGACTTGTCGGTTTATTTCAATTTGATTTAGTTGCATCACTTTTTGGTGGAGCTGACGAAATAGTATCAAGGGTAATATACACGGTTATCAGCTTAGCAGGTATTATAAATATCGGTTTACTGTTTAATGATCTTGAAGGAAAATAATCCTTTTTAACACTGTTAATTCAGTGTTTTTTTAATCTCTATTGATGGTCTCATTGTAATTCCATAGACCTAGTCTACCTTTTATGTAGATAGGTTTTTTATATTTTTTTATTTTTTCTAATTTCCAAGCATATATTCTTTTATGGTTACTATTACCATAAACATTCTTATTAATTTTATTTAATTTATTTTCTAAATTATAATCTACTAGTATACAATCAGTTAAATAAGCTTCTCCTATAATCGCACCGTTTATATAATTGAGATTATATAAAGCAAATCTTGGTAATACATCTTTTTCAATATTTAATCCGGAATGGATAAGTATTTTGCCACGATAAGATGTTTTCCAACTTCTAAATTCATATTCCTTGTAACCATTAACAATTAATTCTGCCCAAGGATTTTTTATGGTTAATACTTTCATTACAACCTCCATTAATATTATACCTTATCTTATTAAGATTAAAATATAATGTTTTGCTTGGCAAAAAGTTACAGCAACAATTTGCATTTTGTTTGATTAAATTGTATTTTATGTTTTATAACTACATTTTTGCTAAGTTAACAATGCTTAGTAACTAAATTTACAGTACATATTAAAAAGAAACAGCTGATGTTCTTTATTTTTTTAATATTCAATTCTATTCGCATGCATTCACCAAAAATTATTTAAAAAATATAAATCAAAAAAGACTGCTTATAATTTTGAAAAGCAGTCAAAAAGTAATAAAACTTTATTATTGTCTAAATTGGCAACAAGAACCACATTGTACATTGGATACAGTGTTTTCTTCGCAACAGCT
>CANQYA010000082.1 GCA_947627965.1 uncultured Bacilli bacterium | reverse complement strand
TATATGCCTTATTGAAAGCGCTAGTACAGGTTTTTAATAATTTTGTAGTGGGCTTTCATTTTTTTTGTGTTTATGTTATATTATTGTTATAACCATCATGGGGGAGGTAAAAAGATGGAAAATTTAAAACTTGTAGACAAAAATTTAAAAATATTAAATGATGATGTTAAGGTTAGTAGCCTTACAGGATATGCTTCAATTGATAAACCACAAAAGAAATGGTATAAGTGGGAGGAATATAAAGATTTAGAACCTAATTATACTAATATTTATGATTATTTTTTTGAAGTAGCAAAAGATTATGATTGGCCTCTTTTGGAATATTATGGTAGAAAATATACACTTAATGATATTAAAGAAGAAGTCGATGATAAGATTAAAAAATTAACAGCAATGGGAATAAAACCTAACGATACTGTATCGTTTATCTTTCTAGATGTTCCTGAGGCAATCTTTTTTGGACTAGCTCTTGCTAAAATGGGTGCGATTAGTAATTCAATGAAGTTTGACGAAAGTCCGGAAAATATTGCTTATAAGACTAGGCTAGCGGATTCAAAATATACTTTTATCCAAGAAGTACCATTTATCGTTGATAACGTTATAAAAAGCTTAGAGATAGGTAACCCTAGTAGAGAAATTATTACTGTACCTGTAACTGAAGAAATGCCTAAAGTAGCGGTACTTAATATGTTGTACGAAGAAAGCAAGAATAATGGTTTAAAAGATAAATCACCATTTAAAACTTTAAGAGAAATGCAAAAAGTATTTGCTCAAACTTTAGCTGAAAAGAAGGGTTTAAAAGAAAGATTAGCAGTAAGACCTAACTTTATTTCATACTCTGAATGGAAGAAAAAATATAAAGGTGACGCCATGGATACAATTACTGGTGGAGCCCTTAACACTTGTTATATTATTTATACTGGTGGTACGACGGGAACTTCTAAAGGGGTAGAACTTACCAATAAAAATTTAATAGCAAGTGCTCATTCGTTCTTACATAGTGATATGGATTTTGATAAAGGTAAAACATCTATGAATATTTTACCACCATCTATTTCTTATTACTTTAATGCTACCTATAATTTACTTTGTAGTGGGGTAAAAGTTAATTTGATTTCTAAATTTACACCTAGTGAATATCCAAGCCTTATTAAGAAAAATAGACCTAATATTTTTATGGCAGGACCTATATTGTTAAAAGAAATAGTTAAAGCTGATATTTTAGACGATACTAGCTTTATGACAGTTCCAATATCAGGTGGCGATAAATTGGATTTAGTTGAGGAACGTGAGTTTAATGATTATGTTAAGGCTCATGGGGGAGATGCTATTGTAAGACAAGGTTATGGAATGACTGAATGTTCTGCGGCCGCAACTTACATCAATAGAAAAGCATCATTATTAGGAAGTATTGGTATTCCACTTATGTATGTCGATGTTGCTATTTTTGATTACGTCGAATATAAGGACTTTGATGCATCTAAATTAGAGGAAAAGAAATATCATGAAGTAGGGGAAATTTGTATTTCTGGACCTACTATTATGAAAGGATATCGTAAAGATAGTGAAGCTACTAACCAAGTTTTAAGACTTCATAAAGACGGAAAAATATGGCTTCATACTGAAGACTTAGGTTACATGGACGAAGAGGGTCGTGTTTTCCATTGCGGACGTGCGAAAAGAATGCTTACGAGGTCAGGTGAAAAAGTGTGGCCAAGCTCTATTGAAAACACCGTAAAGATGGATCAAAATGTAGCTGATTGTTGCTGTGTTAAGTTAAAGGATGAAGTAGAACGTGAAGTTCCTGTTTGCCACATTATTTTAAAAGACAATGTCGATAATAAAGAAGAAGTAATCGAAAACTTAGATAAAAAAATAGAAATGGCTCTTGGTACAATATGTGTTCCTAAATATTACGTTATAACTGATAATATCCCAATAACACCAGCAAATAATAAAGTTGATTTTATGAAACTAGAAAATACTGATATTTTAGATACGAATAATTATTCAATCAATGGAAAAATAATTACTGAAAAAGTTAAAAGAAAAGTGTTAAATTAGATTGTTTATATTCTATTTATTAAATAAATGGTATAATTAAAATAGAGGTGGTTCTATGATGAGTATTTCCTTTACAATTATTTCTTTTGTTTTTAGTATTATTCTACTATTTGTTTATTTTTCCAAAAAAAGAATTAATTATATTGAAAATAGGATTTATTCTTATATAGTTATAGTAACAACTTTGAGTTGTTTCGTCGAAATAATTAGTTTTATCCAAGTTCAGTTGGGTGTTTTACCAAACGACATTATGTATCATTTGGTAATGAAATCTTTATTCCTTTGTTTTTTGACATGGCTATGCTTTTTTACCATTTATACTGTTATTACAGGGCGAAAATTGCGAGGAGTTTTAGATAGTGAAATATTTTCTTTTAAAAAGATTAGTGTTCCATATTTATTAGCTGTTTTATTAATAATGTGTTTACCAGTCAATATAAAAGAAGGTAATGGTTTATTAATGCCAGTAGGTCTTAGTGTTACTTTAATTTATGTTTTAGCAACTATCTGTATTATTATAATGATTATATCAATGATAAAAAGTTATAAATATTTGAAAAATAAAAAATATGTTCCCTTATATTTATTAATTGTTTTCTTTGCTATCGTTGTTAGTGTTCAAAATTTATTCCCAGAATTATTTATAATTAATACAGCTTTTGTCATAACAACTTTTTCGATGTATTTTACAATAGAAAATCCTGATATGAAAATGGTTAGTGAATTAATCGAAAATAGAAAGATAATTGAACGAGCGGGAGAAGAAAAATCAATCTTTTTATTCAAAATGTCTCAAAATTTAAAAGAACCAATTAACGAAATAGAAAAGCAAATAATTAATTATGACAAGGTTAAAGATAATAAAGATATGGTCGATTATATAATAGATAATATTAGTGAAAATAATAAAAAAATAGGTTATTTAATTAATGAAGTAATTGGTATTAATTCTTTTAATAATAATATTAAAAAGGTAAGTAGTACTTATAATATATTTTCTTTATTAGAAAATATTAAGTTAAGATGTAAGACGTTACCTAACAATATTAATTATACTTTTGAAATAGCTAAGAATATGCCTAAAGAGTTGTATGGTGACGAAATAGGATTAAAACAGATACTTTTAAGTTTATTACAAAATAAAAATAATGCTAAAAATAGTTCTATTTATATCGATGTTAATTCTTTTACTATACGTGATATTTGTAGGTTAGTTATTACTATAGAAGAACCTAATAATTATCTAAATATTAAAAATGTTAACGATATTTTAAATGAAGATTTAGGGATAACCGAAACGGATCAATTAAATATTGAAAAAAATAATATTGACTTTGCTTTAGCTTACAAAATGATTAAATCATTAGGGGGTACAATGTATATAAGAAGTGACGATAATAGGGGTATAGAAATAATACTTACTATCGATCAGTACATTGTTCTTAATGGCGAAAAAGGAAGCAGTAATGTTGATTCATATATTAAAGCTAGAAACAATAGTAAAAAAATATTATTAGTTGATGACGATGAGGAAGAAACGAGAAGAATAAAAAATATTTTAGAACGTCGTGGTTATGATGTATCAATTTCGATGTATGGACAAGATGCGATCGACCGTATTAAAGATAAAGAGAAATATGATGTTATTATAATAGATGACGAAATGTCTTTAATGAATGGTATTAATGTCTTATATGAATTAAATAAATTACAAAATAAGAGTAAAAAGATTGTTTTGTTAGGAAAAGATAAATTGTTTATGGCTAAACATTATTTACAAGATGGCTTTGATAAATATATAGATAAGAGTAATTTAAATAAAGAAATTAAAGAAAAAATATAAGCCTATGAAAAAAATACCAATCGTGAGGTGGGGGTAGGTTTTTATAAAATAAATCATTTTGTTCAAAGGAGGGTTTTAAATGAATATTGATTTTAAAGAATTAAGAAAGAAAGTTGAAAAAATAACTAAAGCAGGGGAAATAGAAAATATTTTAGAACATGATACTATGTATAATCGTTTTAAAGAGACAGCACTAGAGAAAAAAGATGATATAGCTATTATTTATATGAATAGGAAGATAACTTATGGAGAAATGCTAAAGACAATTGACGAAGCAAGTAATGGGTTATATGAAATAGGAATTAGACCTAACGATATCGTAACCGCTAGTTTATTAGCAACACCATATGCGATAGCGTTATTCTATGCCCT
>CANQYA010000081.1 GCA_947627965.1 uncultured Bacilli bacterium | reverse complement strand
TACCAACAAAAGCTACTCTAAAGTAAATAATTAAATATTTTTGTACCTTAAAATTTATTTCCACACCTAAAACATTCGGTTGCAGTTTCATCGACTTGATTACCACAGTTAGGGCAAAATTTTTTACTTACACCACTATTTTGAAATGATTGTTGCATTTGTGGTTCTGCTACCTGTTGATAATTTTGTTGTGGACTAACGTTTTCGTTATTATCAGCTTGATTAACATTACCTTCATCTATTTTTTTATATATAAATGCGTGAATAACCAAGCATATAATACCTACCCATAGTAAATAGAAACCAATCCCATGATCTAAATATTTACTACTAAAATTAAATGGCGTATCAAAGTAAATAACAAGTCCTGCAACTAGTATTGTAGGAATTAAAGACACTTTAGGATTTTTTACATTTGCTATTTTTTTACCAATACTTGTCGTAGATAACTGTGGAATATATTTTTCTATATAATCATTAAATATAAATAATGCATTTACTATTGTTAAAGCTACAATTACCTTACCTTGCCAATAGACCCATAATGATATTGATTGTGAACCTCCAAAAAAGGAAGATAAAACCAAATATGGCAACATTGTTCCTAAAATAAGGGCGATTATACCTATTAAAGCTAATAATCTCTTCCTTCTTATAAATTCCATGTTATCCCTCCTTTATATATATTAATTTTAAATTCATATTATTTTGTATATTTCCAGTATTTTGTTTTAAACTTTCATTATTGTTCATAATTAGTTAAGAAAATCTAATACACTACCTAATTCATCAACCACAGGACTTATAAATAATTTCATATAAGCATAATATCCTGCAATGATAAGAAGACCAAAACATACTAGATTGAAATATATCTTTTTATCCTTTTCTAAATTTAATTCACTATTCATAAGTTCATATAAAATTATTAGAGAATATGCAAATCCAATAATGGTTAACACCATACTTAATGGGCTCCAAATCATACCTAAAATTGGTGATAAAATCATTACAGCACATACAGCTGGAATTACAGAAGTAGCTGATATAGATAATGATTTAACAAAACTAACTTGTTTTTTTAATACTAAACCTCCAAAATAGAAGACAATAGTAATTGCTAAAATGATGCCAGCATAAATTAGAAAATTTTTACCGATTACTTCTACCCATTTTATATATTTTAAATTCTCCCATTGCCACTTGTAAGAAGAACCTTCAAATAGACTAATGTCTGCAACCCTTACTGTAAATATAATTGTTTTAATTAAATTAGCTAATGTCATTATCACTGTAACAATTAAGGTTAAAATAATAGAAGTCTTACCATTACTTAACTTACTTTCTTCTTCTTTAAAACATTGAAACGGTTTTATTAATACTGCTATTAAATACATAAGATAATTCAATGGTGATGTATTGACATTAACAGTTTGTGATATTTCAACATTGTTTATAGGCTGTTGCATTTGTGGCTGTACTACCTGTTGATAATTTTGTTGTGTAATAACATTTTGATTTAATTCGTTAGACATAGTCTGATTTAACTTATCAGTATTTAAAGCATTACCACATTTAATGCAAAATTTTGATTGTGGATTGTTATATGTACCACAGTTTGTACAATTCATTATTTACCTCCTTTTTGTTCTGTAACTTCCTTTACTAAACTAGCAACTGGGTTATCTTCCACTAACGAGTTTAATAATTGGCTACCTAATCCTTGACCACTAATCGAAGTATTATTGGCTCCACTTATTTTGGAACTAGTTAATCCTGTTTCTGCTCTAATAAACTTATCAACTTTTCTTAAATTAGTAATATTTGTTTTTGTTTCTGTTTCGTACTTATGTCTAGCATTTGAATTACGATAACGAGTAAGCATGACAAAAAAATAAATAAATCCTGCTAGTAAAAAAGCCCAATTATAATCAAAATCTACAAATAGCATTGCTAGAATTCCTAAAATTTCTACTAAAAAGGAAATTCCTAATAATTTTGGAATATGGATAGGTACACTTCCCATTGTTTCTTTAGTTCTTGCATTTACTGCTACATAATGTAATACTTTCTTAGAACCACTTACTTGTAAATAACTATATAACCATACAGGTAAATATGCTGATTTCCATTGTTGCCCTTTAACATTAAGTTGTTCATTACTCCAAGCAACTCCACGGTCATATTTCTCTAAAGTATCGTTAGCTGAGAATTTTGCTATATCTTTAGACTGTTTATCTACCAAAGATCTTAGCTGATCGATATTGGTATCACGTTTTTCTGAAGTATAACCTTTCAAATAATTAGCATTAAATTTGACACAGTTTTCTAAATCAAATGGCATTATGGCATTGATAACATTATTTGTTGCATTAGCTGAAGAATTATTTAATTTATCAGCACTAGATTCAACTGTTAATCCCTGTATAACTAAGTCAAACTCTCTTTCAACATGGTAAAGGTCTGCATCATAATAAGTTTTTCTATTATCGCCACTACCACGATAATATGTTCTCGTCAAATGCTCTCCATTACCAACAAGATTAACATGGGCATTAGCATCCACTACCATATATGGCAAATACACACCCATTATATTTTCCGTTGTAAATTCTTGTCTAAATTTAGGATGAGCAAAAAATTTCCTTTTACCTACAAACTTTTCAATTTCAGCTTTAGCCACATCTTTAGATATACCAAATGGAAGTACAACATCTGGTATACTTCCATTTGGAATTTTTTGATTTACGGATAATGTGTTTCTACACCAGTGACATCTTGCTTGAGTAGAAGATGATGTATCAATTACTACTTCGGCACCACAACTACTACATTTAAAAGTCATAATATCTTTTGTATCAGCAACGATGTCAGTAGCACCTGAACCCATTACTTGTCCTTGTAACTGGCTAAGGTCTTGTTGCATGTTATCTAATTTTTCGGGTTCAAATTCATGTCTACAAAAATTACATCTTAATTTCCCTGTATTAACATTTAAAGATATATCGGTTGAGCCACATTTTGGACATTTATTCTGGCCATCTTTTGCACCTACATCTGTTTGAATGATAGTAGGTGCGGAAGATTGGTTATTATTGTTTGCAGGAGTTATATTTTCACTATAACCGTTTTGCATAAATTAAATCCCCAATAATTGATTTTTTAATTTTTCGTAATCTTCTTGAGTGATTAAACCAGCATCTAATAATTTTTTCCTTTCACTTAATATAGCCATCGGATCTTGTGCTTGTGGTGCTGGAGTTGGTTCAGTTGGAGCTGGTTGTTCTGTTTGAACTGGTTGTTGACTTTGTGTTGGTTGTTGATTTTGTGCTGGTTGATTAAAAGCACCCATCATATTAACACCAGCTTGCGTTGCCATATTCATACCCATAAATCCCATCATAGCACCATTTTCATTTGAAGCAGCATTTCTCATAGCTTCGCCAGTAGCAGCCGCCATCATGCCAGGCATATTGGTTTGATATGCTTCGCCCATTCTTTTTGCCCTTCTTACTTCTCTATCGTCTGCTCTTATTTCGTCTAAAATTGCCTGTGTTTTTTCGTCATAATCTATCGTTATAGATACACTTTGAACTTTTAAACCACGTGTTTCTTCCCACGTATATTTACTATTAACTTCTTCGTCCATTGATAAAGCAAATTTATCTTGGTTTCCTTGAATATAGTCCATTGTATCAACGTTTGCTAACCTAGCTTCTTGTGAGAAACGAGATATTGCTCCGCTTAAACAAGTTATAAATTCATTAAATAATTGATCAGCAGCAGGATTGTCCATGTCAGCAAAATCAAACTCTTTTGCACCTGGTAAAAGATATGATGCTGGTACAAAATTTTTAAGGAATAACAATGGATCAACTATTTTTAATGTATATGTTCCTCTAGCCATTCCTCCTGCCTTTAAATCTAAGTAAGAATCATTCCAATAAATTGTTGATGGCGTTCCAAATTTGTTACCAGCTATTTCTTTTAAATTAACATAAAATGCTAATTGTTGAGTACCTGGTTGTCCACCATACTTAAATCTTTCCCAAGATGTTTTTAATGTTGAGGAAAATATTCCATCGCCTGCAAACATAGTTCGTGAATTAGGATCATCAGATCTAAATTCAAATCCTCCTGGTTCAGCAATTAAACCAGTTATTTGTCCATTTTCTATAGTTACTAATGCTGTTCCTTCGGGTACAACAATTTTACTTCCGTTTGTAATTATATTTTCAGAGCCCTTTGCGTTCTCGCCTCTTCCAGCATTCGCACCTTGTGG